>JBAXYW010000593.1:0-2500 GCA_041670605.1 Lentisphaeria bacterium | reverse complement strand
GGAAAACGCAGATTTAAGGAAAGGCTGCTTTCCAGGCAGCACACCGCGCCGTCTTCCGGAGTATCGCTTAAAGGAATGTGGTGCGCGGTCAAAGCCGCACGCAGCGGGGTGCTTTGTTCGGGGCGCGCCATCAGGTAAACCGTGTAATGTTCTTCCACCGCCCGCTTCAGCTCATTTAAGAGTGCGTCTTCCTGATAGAAGGGAATGTGGTCTTCCAATACTTTGATCTGCCGGAGCGCACCGAGCGGCACCTCCGGGTTACCGGGAGAGACAGCGGAAAAAAGCAGTGTCTTTCCGTTCCAACGGTGCTCGAAAGCGTCCTTACTCATGAAATAAGCACCGTTCGGCACAAATTCCCCTTTTTCCGAAAGGCGCTCGAATTCCTCTCGCAGCTGCCACTCCATAAAGGAAAATGTTTTTTGCTGAAGGGCATACTCTTCAATAAAAATAAAACCGTCGTGATAATCCAGCGGCGTAATAAGATTTGGGTACAGCAGCGGAAGATAGCGGTCAACCGGTACCTGCCCGCCGTTTTCCAGCAGCTCGATGTCCCGCCTGATTCCGGGGTGGGCATTTTCAGTTGCCAGCGTTTTTAAAAGTGGCAGTAGCTGCCGCTCTTCCCCCATGCGGGAGTAGCAGTTGACGATCTCTGCTTCCTCCAATGTTTCCAGCGTGCGCTGGGTTAAAACATCAAAAAAAACAATTCGGTCGATTTCATCGCCAAAAAACTCGATCCGCAACGGTTCCTGATAATTGGGGGAAAACACATCTAAGATCCCGCCGCGGCGCGCAAAGGTGCCGCTGCCTTCCACCAAGTCGAAGCTTTGGTAGCCATGCTCGATCAGATAGGAGGTCAGTTCCTCCGGGCTGCAGCAGTCGCCGATCCGGAATTTCACCCCTTCCGCAGAAAGCTTTCCCGGCGGCGGGCTGGGCATCAGCAAGGCGTTGAGGGTGGTAACGATCAGGGAATAGCTTCCCTCACGCATCTTTTTTAAAACATCCGCTTGCTCATTTTCCGTTTCCTTGGAGTGAGCGGAAAAGGAATCAAAAATATAATCCCGTTCGGGAAGATAAAAAATCGCGTCCCCTAAAAGGGCATGAAAAATCGCAAGAATCTCTGCGACCCCCGACTCCTCCCGGGTAACGAAGATTCCCTTATGATTGAATTGCTTGCAGAGGAAGGCGGCTGCCATGCAGCCGGACGCACCCTGAAGTCCATTGATCGCAATCGGGGAGGCCCCTTCGGTCGGCAGCGCCTGCAGCGCCGGCTCCCGCTGCAAAAGTGAGCAGATATCCATAAAATTCACCTGTTAAATTGATTCTGCGCCTGAGCCACATCCCGGTTGATCAGTAGGCGCACCGCGTCGGGAATGGTGCAAAGAACCTCCTCCAGCGCGGGCATTGCTTCTTTCGGAAAACGGCTGAGTACCCAGTCTGCCAGGTCATATTCGGGCCGGGGCTTCTGCCCCACACCGATCTTGATACGCATAAAATCCTGTGAGCCCAAAACGCGGATGATATCTTTTAATCCGTTGTGTCCGCCGTCGCTTCCCTTGTCCCGGATCCTTAAGCGGCCCACATCCATAGAGACATCGTCCGCGATCACTATGATGTTTTCTTTGGGGATCTTATAAAAAGATCCCACATCCGCCACTGCGGTGCCCGAAAGATTCATAAAAGTCAGAGGGCGCACAAAGTAAAGCTCTTTTCCCTCCAGGAGTGCTTTGCTGAGCTCCGCGCTTTTTCTTCCCTTTGCAGGGCGCGCGTCAAATTCTTTTTCCAGGATATCCAGCGCCATAAATCCGGCGTTATGCCTGGTTTTCTCATATTGCTTGCCCGGATTTCCAAGCCCTGCGATCATATATCGTTCTTTTGTTTTAAAAAGCAAGTACTCTTCCCCCTCTTTCTAAAATTTTATTTTATCACAGCTTTCCCAAAAATTCAATCTCTTTGGAATGATCTGTTTTTATTATTGCATTTTAACAGTAAATTTTATATAATGGTTTATATTATGGAAGCGAAGGTGAGAGTTAAATGAATTATCAATTTGAGGAAACCAGGATGCAGAGCGTGGCAGTCCCTACCCGGGTAGTGGATGGCCTTTTGAGTATCGCAACCGGCGCCCAGCTGAAAGTATTATTGTTTTTGATGCGGTTTGATAAATTGGCGCACGACGAAGCTTCCATTGCCACCTTTTGCAATATTGCCCCGGAAGATGTGGAGAGCGCCATCTCTTTTTGGATCAAGGAACGGATTTTGGTACATGAGCAGGGGAAGCTGCGTCTGGTTTCTGGGATCAAAACGATTCAGACCCGGGAAATGCCTCGGGTACAGCCGACCGTTATTTTAGAGGAGACCTCGGAGGATTTTCAGCAAATGATCGGCGAAATCCAGCGATTGACTGGCAAGACCATGAATTCATTAATGGTTTCTTTGTTTTACAATATGGCGGAAAATCTTCATTTTTCACCGGAAGTCATTGTACAGTTGGTTGCCTATT
>JBAXYW010000592.1:0-2502 GCA_041670605.1 Lentisphaeria bacterium | reverse complement strand
TGGAGGGACAAGAATGAAAGCTGAAATAACAATCAAAGAAGCACGATGTAAAGGCTGTGGGATTTGCGTTGCGTTTTGTCCGAAAGAGGTTCTCGCGCTTGATGAGCTGGGAAAAGTCCATGTTAAAAACGGCGAAGCCTGTATTGCCTGCGGGCAATGTGAGCTGCGCTGCCCGGATTATGCAATTTTTGTAGATAAGAAGGTGTCCTTATGACAAAAGCCAGACTTATGCAGGGTAATGAAGCCTGCGCAGAAGGCGCTCTTGCTGCCGGTGTACGCTTTTTCGGCGGCTATCCAATAACGCCATCAACTGAAGTCGCCGAAACGATGGCGAAGCTGCTGCCGTCGATTGGCGGTACGTTTGTTCAGATGGAAGATGAAATCGCCAGTATGGGTGTTGTTCTTGGTGCATCTCTTGCTGGTAAAAAGGCAATTACCGCAACAAGCGGTCCGGGATTTTCCTTAAAGCAGGAGCTTATCGGTTATGCTGCCTGTGCTGAGATTCCGGTCGTTATCGTTAATGTACAGCGTGTGGGCCCCTCAACTGGTCAGCCGACTGCACCATCACAGGGTGATGTTATGCAGGCCCGCTGGGGCACGCATGGCGATCATCCGATGATTGCACTTTCACCTTGGACGGTTCGTGAAGCGTACGACGCGGCGATTATGGCCGTTAATTATTCCGAACGTTTTCGTACGCCGGTAATTCTGCTTATGGATGAAATTGTCGGTCATCTGCGTGAAAAAGTTGTACTGCCAGAGGCAAAAGATATAAAGGTCTACGCGCGCCGTCAGCCAAAGTGCTCTCGCGCCGAAGGCTATGAACCCTATCGCCCGGACAAAGATCTTGTACCAAATGTCGCTGACTTCGGTACCGGCTATCACATTCACGTAACGGGTCTGATTCATGATGAAACAGGATTTCCTGTTGGCAGTCCGAAGGTAACGGAGGAATCCATCCGCCGTTTGCACGAAAAAATTGAAATTGCGCGTGACGAAATCACGCACTATGATGAATTCTTTATGGAAGATGCCGACTACGCTGTCGTCACTTTTGGCGGAACGGCACGTACTGCCTATGAAGCCGTCGAAGCGGCTCGCGCGAAAGGACAAAAAGTCGGTCTTGTACGTCTCATGACGATCTGGCCGTTTGCTGACAAAGTCATCCATAAACTTGCAGCAAAAGTCAAAGGAATCCTTGTACCGGAGCTCAACTACGGTCAGCTCGTCGGCGAAGTCGAACGTGCTGCTATGGCACAGTGTCCGGTCCGGCTTTTAGCAAAATATAATATGGAAATCTTCACACCGCAGGAAATCTGCAGCGGAATTGATGATCTCTGCCGGGGAGGTAAAGCGTAATGGAACGTTCCTATGAAAAATATTTTCGTCAAAATCGCCTGCCGCATCTATGGTGCCCGGGCTGCGGCAATGGTATCGCAATGAAAGCCATTGTCCAGGCAATCGAGAAAAAAGAAGGCTTCACGCAGGATAATACGATCATCGTATCCGGTATCGGCTGCTCCTCACGTGCATCGGGTTATATGGACTTTGATACACTTCACACGGCCCATGGCCGTGCCATCCCTTTTGCTACGGGCATTAAGATGGCAAACCCATCGCTCAACGTCATCGTTATCACAGGGGATGGTGACTGTACCGCCATTGGCGGCAATCACTTTATCCATGGGGCCCGCCGCAACATTGATCTCACCGTTGTACTCTTTAATAACAACATTTACGGCATGACGGGTGGTCAGGCCTCTCCAATGACGCCGCTTCATAAAAAAGCAACCACTGCACCCTATGGCACGGTTGATCGTCCTTTTGATGCCTGCCATCTCGCTGAAGCTGCCGGAGCAACCTATGTTGCCCGCAGTACAGCCTTTCATGTTCAGCATCTTACCGACATGATTGAAAAAGGCTTTGACAACAAGGGATTTTCCTTCATCGAAGCTGTAGTTCAGTGCCCAACGGCGTTTGGCCGCAAGAATAAAATGGGGTCATCGGCCGACATGATGAAATGGATGCGTGACACAGCAGTCATGAAAGCCGCCTGGGACAAACTCGATGACGAAAAACGCGACGGCAAGTTTCCAATTGGTCTTTTCTATGAAAATGCCAGTGTCGACTATGCCACAGCGTACCAGAAAGTTATCGAAATTGCAGGAGGTGCTAAATGATGAAACAACTCAGACTATCCGGATCGGGAGGACAAGGCGTTATAACCGCCGCTATTATCCTTGCCGAAGCTGCTGTAGAAGAAGGTAAAGAAGCAGTACAGTCGCAGTCCTATGGACCGGAAGCGCGTGGCGGCGCTTCCAAGGCAGAAGTCATTATCTCAGATAAGCCAATCTATCATCCGAAGGTACTTCATCCACAACTCGTACTTGCGATGACGCAAAAAGCTGCGGATAAGTACTATAGCGACCTTGATGCAGACGGGACACTTGTTATTGATGAAGATCTTGTGCCAAATGCGCCGGACTTTCCTCATACGATCAG
>JBAXYW010000591.1:0-2505 GCA_041670605.1 Lentisphaeria bacterium | reverse complement strand
TTGATCGCAACTTGCTTTTCAGAAATCTGGTGGCATGTTTTTGGTGTTGTCATTTTGTGGTTTCCTTTTGTTGTTCACCTGGACCAATTTCCAGTTGAGGTTTTTTTTGTATACAACAAAAGGGAACCACTTTTTTTATTTCTGCAAAGCCAGAAGTGTCTGGATGGTAGAAAATAGAAACGTTGCTGTAAAAAGATTGGGATCGATTAGCCGAAAGGCCTGACTGCCGCGAAGCGGCTCAGTTCAACGGAAGAATCAACAGCAGATGCAGGATGCTCTGTGCCACCAGACGGAATCTCAGGAGAGCGGGAGCTTTGCTCCCGCACTCCATATGAATGCAGCCGATAGACGTTATGGAGTGCGGCGGTTTGACGAAGCGTTGAAAAGTGGAAGCTTTGCTCCCGCACTCCATATAAATGCAGCCGATAGACGTTATGGAGTGCGGCGGTTTGACGAAGCGTTGAAACGCGGGAGCTTTGCTCCCGCACTCCATATGAATGCAGCCGATAGACGTTATGGAGTGTGAACGCCGGAAGTTTCCTCAGTGTGACAGATGTACTCTTTCAATCTGTGATATGAAACAGTTTCCGGGCGTTGCCACGGGCGATTTTCTCAAAAACTTCAGCAGAAATTTCGCCATGGTCTCGCATTTCGATGAGGAAACAGATATAATTTCGCACAAAGTCGAAGTTAGCTGGTGCACAGATATCGGTGCCGAAGAAGAGGCGATCCTGAAACTCGGTCATGAAGCGGGCAGCGTACTCGCGGTCACGCATCAGAGCATTACAGCCGCTGCCTGCAGAGAGATCCCCGCAGAGATTCGGATACTTGCGCATTAATACCGGGAGGCGTCCCTCCATAGAGATTTTTCCTTTGGGATAGCCGAGGCGATCTTGGGGGGAGGCGATTGGGCCGATTTCTGCCCAAAAGGCCTGTGAATGCCCAAGGAATTTAAGCTCTCGGAAAAGTTTCAGGCAGAGTTCGAGACGTGGCAGCCCCTCGTCATCAGCGATACCATAGGTATAATTGGGTCTGACTGAGATATGAAAGGTCAGTGGCATCGCAAATTCTTCACAGGCGGCAAACAGATTCAACATCAGGGGATCGTCAAACCAGATGTTGCTGGAAACCTCCCCGACTCCTTTGCAGCCAATCTCTTTGTAATAATGCACCATACGCTGCATGCCATCACCGTAGGGATTGTTGTCAACCATACGCGGATCTATATTGCAGTATGGAATCATCCAGGGATAGCGGGTCTGCGACATCTGCACGAGTTCTTCGATGGACTGTCCCCCATGAGAACAGGCACCGCCAATACCGGGCAGAATGACCGCTTTCTCTATTCCTGCTTCCTGGTAGAATTCCTGCAGGGCATCAGGAGAAGCGTAAGTACTGCCCCCTAGTCGTGGCATCACCGGGATGAAACGGGTGTGAACATGAATGTCGATGAACATGGCCGTCCTTTCAAATGGTATGAAATGACTCAAAGACGCAGTAACAAAGCACGGTTTTCCAGATTCGGTGTCACCGCCGTTTGATTTTGACAGTTTTTTCCCCGGTTTGCGATAGTTACTTGAGAGTACCGAGTTTGTTATAAAAAGGGCATGACAATAGACTACTATCGCTGTCATTTTTTGCAAATTCAGCTTGAAGGATTTCAGCTATATTTTATCAAAATCAGCCGCTTTGACGGTTGTTTCCCGTCAAGCGACAATCTTTCTCCGCTTGGTATCGGTATTTTGTCTGATGAATTTCGTCCAAATGTTATTGGCTCATCCAAAGAAAAGACAGAATAACAAAAGACATACCGGCAAATCAAAACGGCGAAATCCTACCATCCCAACTCGGCGTCAACATTAGCCTAAAATTATGAACGATTGATGATAGAACTTGATAATTTCAAGCATTTTACAGATTTTTGAAAAGTCGAACTAAGCTGTCGTGATATAGTACCTGTGCCAAAGATAGGTTAAAAACACAGTCCCAGCGGAGACCCTTACCAGTAAAAAATGAGCAGAATTTACGTCGCTATAAACAATATCCACTTTATTTGGTCAATTGCTTTTTGTCCAGCACTCTGCCGGCCATCTGCCTCTGGTCACAAGAGAACGCAGCGAGCTGCTGGAGATTACCTCCACGCAGCTATGAGCGGGTGGCCGGTGGTCAGGGGATGATGCGGGCGGCATTGCCGCCCAAAATGGCGCATTTTTCCTCGTAGCTGATGTCGGCGAAGATGACCTGTCCGATTTGGTGGGACATATTCATAAAATTTGCATCAGATCCCCAGAGGATCTGTTCGGCTCCTGCTCCGCGGACTAGAAATTCGAGCAATCCGATCTGACATTGCGAAAATGCAGTATCTAGACGAATGTTCGGGTAGGATCGAGCCAAGCGGATATATTCTTCCGGCTGCGTTGCTCCTGCGTGAGCTAAAATCAGGATCAGCCCAGGATGTTTTTTGGCAAGTGGTTCTAGATCAGGAAGTTCAATTCCCCAAGTATG
>JBAXYW010000590.1:0-2506 GCA_041670605.1 Lentisphaeria bacterium | reverse complement strand
GCGGTGGTTGCATTATCCGCTCCCGTTTCTTGGGTAAGATCAAAGATGCCTTTGAGCATAACCCCGACTTGATGAATCTACTGCTGGATCCCTTCTTCCAAGACGTCATGGATCGCTCCCAGGTCGCTTGGCGCCGAGTGGCCGGCACGGCCATCAGCATGGGCATCCCGATGCCCTGTATCAATGCAGCCCTGAACTTCTTTGATGGTTACCGTTCCGCACGCCTGCCCGCCAACCTGCTGCAAGCGCAACGCGACTACTTCGGAGCTCATACCTACGAACGCGTCGATAAATCACGCGGCGAATTCTTCCATACCAATTGGACCGGTAAAGGCGGCTCAACGACCGCAAATACCTATATCGCCTGATCAATAAGAATACGATAAATTAATAAGCCCGGCAGATGAAAAACATCATTTGCCGGGCTTATGCATTGTTTAGATCGTTCTTCAGGGCTTGGGATCGTGGATTCAAACACCCCCCAAGGCATTGCCCTGAGTACCTTGCCCAACGAAATCACGCGCCCTAAAAGGGCGATTTAATTCCAATGATACCGTTCAGTCTCTTAATCCGAGCACATCCTGCATATCGTAAAAGCCCGCACCACTTTTGGCGAGGAATTTGACGGCGCGCAGGGCGCCTTTGGCGAAGGTTTCCCGGCTGGAGGCTTTATGGGTCAATTCGATGCGTTCTCCCTGTGCGGCAAAGATCACGGTATGATCACCGACGACATCTCCGCCCCGCAAAGCATGCATGCCGATTTCATTTTTCGTGCGTGCGCCGACCTGTCCGACTCGGCCATGCCGGGTATCCGTAGCATAATTCAAACCACGGGCTGTGGCCAGAATTTCGCCGAGGCGTTCGGCGGTGCCAGAGGGAGCATCTTTCTTAAGATTATGATGCATTTCAACGACTTCAATATCATAGTCTTCGCCCAGGATCGGAGCTACTTTTGCACAAAGAGCAAACAGCAGATTCACGCCGATACTCATATTGGGTGCGCAAACAATATGAGCGCCCTGTTGCGTGAGTTTCTGCAGAGACTTTTTCTGCTCCACGCTTAATCCCGTCGTACCGATGACAAGATGAACTTCTTTGGCGGCCGCCTGACAAGCGAATTCCATCGTCGCAACCGGTGAAGAAAAATCAATCGCGGCATCTGATGCCGACAATGCGGTTTCCGGATCGCAGCCGATCTTCACTCCGCAGGCTGCTTCTCCGGCAACAAGGCCGGCATCCTGTCCCAACAAGGGGCAGCCAGAATACTCCAAGGCAGCACTCAATTGCAATTCCGGATCTTTGAGTACCTGTGCTATTAACATCCGCCCCATGCGCCCAGCGGCTCCAACAATCGCTACTTTAATCATAATGCTTTTCCTTCCTCCTGCTCATTTTCCTTGCGAACTTTCACCTTACCGGCTCGGATCTGTTCATAGATATCATAGCTCTGCAGCACTTCCACAGCTCGGCGCAGCTGCGGATCCACCTGGATTTTTTCTGCTTCGGCGGTCGTACTAATGCGGAAATAATCCTCACGCGAAATTTCCACGTTGATATCCGGTTGAATTCCCTGGCCATGAATGACCCGTTTACTGGGAGTATAGTATTTGGCGACGGTCAGTTTCAGAGCAAAGCCACCCGGGAGTTCATGCACACTCTGCACAGAGCCTTTCCCAAAGGTTTTTTCACCCAGCAGTACCGCCCGATTCAAGTCCCGCAGACAGCCCGCCACAATTTCGGCGGCACTGGCGCTGCCGCCATTGATCAGCAAAAGTACCGGACACTTGCGTGGAAACTGATAGCCGCGCCGCGTTTTTTCTTGGTAATCTGAGCCCTTGTTGCGTCCCTCCACCGACACGATCACCTGATCCGAAGGCAGGAAAAAACTGCAGACATCGACGGCTGAATTCAGCAGTCCGCCGGGATTGCCGCGCAAATCAATTACCAAGCCAGTCACCTTCTGCGCCTCCAGCTCACGCAAGGCCTTCTCCACCGCTGCGGCCGTCGGATCCATGAATTGAATGATTCGCAGATAACCGATACTGGTCTCCGGGATCACTTTCACCCCAGTCACACTTTCCAGTGGAATCAAGGCTCGCGTCAACTCAAAACGAAGTTCCTTCTCGGCTCCTTGCCGAACAATGAAAATCACGACTTTACTGCCAGTCGTCCCCCGAAGGAGTTTGATCGATTCGTCCAAATTGTTGCTTTCCAGCCGGGTATCGTCCACACCAACAATCCGATCCCCGGTCAGAATTCCAGCCTGATGAGCGGGAGTACCATCAATGGTGGAAATGACCGTCAGAAAACCGTCTTGCAAACTGACAGAGATCCCAACGCCCCCAAATTCACCTTCGGTTTCTTCTTTCAGTGAAAGCATCTCCTCCGGCGGCAAAAAACTGCTATAGGGATCCAGATTCATCACCATGCCGGAGATCGCTCCCAGCAGCAAGTCATCCGCTTTCACCTTGTCGGCATCGACATAATTTTTCCGGATCAGCTGCAG
>JBAXYW010000589.1:0-2512 GCA_041670605.1 Lentisphaeria bacterium | reverse complement strand
GGCCCGGCCGGCGAACACCAGTCGCTGATCGCCGGAATTTCCAACGATGGCGGGCGGATGGCTGCCCGCTCCGGTGTCGGTGCGGTCATGGGTTCAAAAAATCTGAAAGCAGTTGTTCTGGGCGGATCGAAGCTCATCCGCACCCAAGACCCGGACGAAATCAAGGAAATCAATCAGGCCTATGCCAAAAAGGTGAAATCTTCCAATCTTCCCGCCATCACAACCGGGGCCATTTTGCCGATCCTCGGCAAATCGATGGTTGCGACCGATAAAGCCATTCCGATCGATGGGATGATGTCCACCGCCATTATGAAAAAATGGGGCACCGGTTTTGGCAACACCATGGGCATGACGATGGGCGACGCGCCGGTCAAAAACTGGAAGGGCTCCATCGCTGATTTTCCCTATCGAAAATACCACCATATGAATCCGGATCTGATCCAGAAACATGAAACTCAGAAATACCACTGTTATTCCTGCATCATTGGCTGCGGCGGCGTCTGTGATATCAAGGGAGTCTCCAAAGGCCGTTTTTCACACACCCATAAACCGGAATACGAAACCGTGGCCGCCTTCGGCTCGCTGCTTCTCAACAAAGACCGGGACGCCATTTTTCTGATCAATGAACTGTTAAACCGTGGCGGCATGGACAGCATTTCTGCGGGGAATACGATTGCCTTTGCCATGGAATGCTATGAAAAAGGCTGGCTCAGCGATGAAGCGACCGGTGGCCTCGATTTATCCTGGGGAAATACCGCAGCCATCGTGACGCTGGTTGAACAGATGATTGCCGCAGAGGGCTTTGGGGCCGTTCTGCAAAACGGCGTCAAAAAAGCCAGTGAAATCCTCGGCCTGGCCTCTGCGCCGCTGGCCATGCACGCTGGCGGCCAGGAACCGGGGATGCACGATCCCCGGCTTGATCCGATTCTCGGCATCCATTTCTCCTGTGACCCGACACCGGGCCGGCACACCATCGGCGCCGGCAGTTATTATAACTATATGCGTCTCTGGGAGTCCGTCTCCTGGGCACCGAAGGTAAAATTGGGCGAGGATAAAACCGAAGAGTATGAAGCCAACAGCAATGTCGGCCTGAAGTCGATGGCCAACGCCTGCATCAAACAGGTCTTGGATGGCAGCGGCGGCTGTTTTTTCGCGATGCTCAGTGGCTTCAATCATTTTAAACTTTTCGATTATCTCAATGCCGCCACCGGCTGGAACAAAACGCCAAACGAATATATGACCATCGGCCTGAGAATGCAGACCCTCCGCCAATGTTTTAATGTCCGTGAAGGAATCAATCCCCGGGATTTTAAAATGAACAAACGCTTAAGCGGACAGCCGCCCTTAACCGAAGGTCCTCTCAAAGGGAAATCATTCAAGATGGACGAAATGATGGGGATTCATTATCAATTTATGGGCTGGGATCAGAAAACCGGCATTCCAACAAGAGCCGCGCTGGAAAACCTGGGCTTCTGCGATTTGGAAATGGAGGACATCAGCCATGGCTAATCCGAAAAAACCAGTGATTGATTATGAAATCTGTATGGCCTGCGGGATCTGTGCTGCGGATTGTCCCTTAAGCTGCATTGCCTTGCGCAAAAAAAATATTGATTCCTACCAGAATGCCTACCCGGTTCTGGATGACTACTATTTATGCAACGGCTGTACCCGCTGCGAAAAAGCCTGCCCGATGCAGGCTATTCGCATGGTATAAAAAACTTGAAATCCTTTTGACAACGCCAAAGAGGCCTGACCGGGTGATTTGCAAGCACCCGGTCAGGCCTCTTTCTATTTTTATTTGACGGTCATGATAATTTTGGTCAGCAACTGATTTTCCGGAAATTCCGGATCATTATAGTAATACTCATAGGCCGTTTCTCCGGGGATCAACCCCTTGTCGATGATCCATTTTGCCATTTCCTCATAGACCGGTCCCACTTCCGCATACGATCCCAAATACATACAAAAAACAATCTTTCCTTCCGGGATGAAGCTCGGCTTGATCTCCCCTTTTCCCGGCAGGGGCATGGCAACCGGAAAGCCGATCTCAACATCCAGATTCTGCATATCCATATTATGATAGGCCACAAAAGGAATGTCGGACATCAGTTCTCCCATTTCCTGAAGATAGGCACCTAATTTTCCATAACTTTCGCCGATCAACTGCGGCAGATCCTGGACCTTTGTGTGTGTTCGAATCGTCAGGGTTGGCTGTTCCCGTTGTTTCAGCATTTCAATTCTCGATATTTTTGGCATTTTACATCCTCCTTATTAATTAGCTCGGACTCATTTATACCCATATTTTAGCATAAAATTCACGGTTTGATACGATTCTTTCGAATTCCTGCTGCGACTTTGGGATATCACAACAAATGTGCGGACATAACTGCCCGCACATTGTTGTGCCTGATTTTTGGGGACGCTGGCACTGCAAATCAAAAATCCCCAATCCGATATTTATATACTTGGCAACGTTCCTGAAATGACCGCTCCCTGTAGGGCATTGACAACT
>JBAXYW010000588.1:0-2529 GCA_041670605.1 Lentisphaeria bacterium | reverse complement strand
TCTTTAATCAGGCGTAATGCCTGGGAGATGCCAATGCCTTTGGAAAATCCCGAGGGGTACGGGGAGCAGAGCTCCCTGTATCATTTTTATTCGTTTGTACCCACAAATTCAGGTGAATACCCGAATTTTATCAGTTTATTGAAAACCTGACACATTTCCTGGACGCTCAAATTGTGGCGTAGTACCCCAGCTTCATCCTGCATGCTTTGCAGGTTTGGGCATTGGCGCAAACGGGTTATTATATCTTGCCAGTTTGTTGTGCCCGTACCAGGCAAAGCATGATCATCGCCATACCCGGAATTGTCATGCAGATGACAAGTCACAATGTATGGAGAGAGTTTGCCGAGCGCATCTTCTTCGAGACGCAGATCCCCCCGCCAAGTCGTTTTAAAATGATACGGATTGAATTTGCTAAGATCCTTGCCTTCCTTTTTCATATAATTGGCGTGGCCGGAATCAAAACAGCAAAGCAGATTGGCAGATTTGAATTGCTGAAGAAACCAGAGAATTTCATCCGGGGCATTCGGTGGTTCAAAAGAATTTTCCATAGCAATTGTCATGCCGCGTTTTTCAGCCGTCGGCAAAATATTTTCAAGAGTATGCATGGCATTGCTCCGCAAGCGGGGCAAATCAAGACAGGGGGGGTAAACATAAAGTGCCGCCCCAATATGTACGGTATAGGTTGTCACCCCAATATCAGCAAGCCGGCCAATGATTGCAATATGATCCTTGATAGAGCGTTCCCGCAACTCCCGATCATCGGTATTAAGATCATAATGCCGGAAGCAAAGACCATGCGCGTCATAAATCTCCAGGCCATACTCCAAAGCCAAGTCACGAAACCATGTTTCGTAGCCGGGGCGTTCCAGCATCCGCAAACACTGCGGATCCGAAAAAGTTAGATATTTCGTCTCATGCTCGGCAAAGGCCTGGAGAGGATATTTAACAAACTCATCCGGGATCCCCTGCCAGGGATAAAAATGTGCAAGCCGAACAGACTTCATGACAACTCCTTTTTAAAAAACAGGCTTATGCAGAAAAACGGTCAAAGTATTAAATATACCAGTCTTCCGAAAACCCGCTAGAAACAATAACAAAACATCGACACCTTTTGTCAGATCAACCAATTGAAAAACTAAACGCACCGCCGGAATTGCATAGTATAGGCATTGGATTTTAAATACTGTTTTACGCAGAGAAGGAGAGATTTTCCCTTAGTTATTATCAACACGTAAAAAGTTCAGCCTGTATCCCGCGTCGGTTCTGGCATGGTTCGTTTTCGTCCCGAAAAACAGAGGATTCAAAGTAGGCGACGCAGGCCTCTGCGTCGCCTACCTCAATTCCAAACCAATTTTTTGCATTCATCTTGAACGTTCTTATTTTCTAATTTCCGGTACAGGATATTTTCAAATACTTCTGCAATGTACGACCCAGAATCTGTTTCCCACGATCGTTGTTATGAACGGAATCGCGGTTAAACCAGCCGATCGGCTTCCCCGATCTTGCAAGGTAGTCCGCTGTTGGAACCGTCATGTTGAAGAAGGGTACTCCATGTTTCTCCGCAGTATCCCGGTAAATAGACCACAACAATCCGGGGAGTCCGCGCTGGTATCTCATGGTTTCATTCCAGACGGGAATCGGCTCCTCAAGAAAAAGAACGGAACGGAAAAACGCGGCGAGAGCGGATGGCTGCGGACGCCAATCTTCCGCTTTGGGCGGACTCAGAAGAGCCACTTCACATCCAAAAACCTTTGCCATCTCAATGACTTCGCCAATGCATGCCATACTGTTTTGCGGTGTTTCCTTGCAAATATTGCTGCTTCCGCCGATCAAAAGAAGATCCGGCTTCTCTTCCGTTACATACTGCTTAAAATGTTCCGGGCTGTGATAATACCAGCATCCCGTTCCGCCGCGGACAGAGATGAAGAATTCCGGGCGGGCATCGGGGAAATCACGCAAAACGAGAGCTTCAAAACAAGAGGTATAGGTATCATTTTGGATGCTGTCGCCAAGCATAACAATCCGCCATGGTTTCCCTGTACGGAATGCCTCGGCAGTTTTAGGCAGCGTGCCATTCAGCCCAGAATCCGGTTCAAAAAAATACGGTGGCAGCTCCGCAAGCACTTCGTCACACCACTTTGCCGCCGCATCCGGAGATGTCCGTACAGCGGAAAAATCCGTTACTTCAATCCCTCCACTCGACTGAAATGCGAACTGAATGTATTCCGCATTTTTGCTGACATAGATCATTTCATTATATCCCATCCTTTTCCTGATTGGATAAACCGCGCTGTTAATATCGGGCAAAGGATTGCTTTTTGCGTCGAAGAGATCTACCCACCAGTAGCAATGTTTTCCGGTTTTTACATGAAATTTAAGATTGTAGAAAGCAGATTTTCCGGATTCTTTATCCAATTTGATTTTCGGCGATTGAATGCGTCCTCCCTTGCTTTCAAAAGTCCCCTCAAAGGGAATATAAACCATTTCCCCATCTTTGGAATGCTGATATTCCCAGTGATAATCGGGATT
>JBAXYW010000587.1:0-2538 GCA_041670605.1 Lentisphaeria bacterium | reverse complement strand
GTTCGCCCGCTTTGCAATCTGTCATCTGGAATCTTGGTATCTGACACGGTTGACGCCGATGGGTGCTATCAGACAATTTTTACCACGCCACACATCATCACGCTGGACAAGCCGATCACTCTAACAGCGGGGACCGCGCTGACGAAGTTGAAATTCACACCGCAGATCAACGCGGCCGATATGGCGATCGCTTCCATTGACAGCGAAAAAATAATATACACAAAAGCAGACATCGGATCGCTGGATGTCACGCTGAAGATAAGCGGGACCGACGCGAAAATAGATAAAATTGCTTACACAGTAAGCTAGAAAGGAGGTGGCGAAATGAGCGGACTTTACACGAATAAAAAAATAATCGCCGAAAGGCAGGAAAAAAAGAAGCTGCAGGAAGATAATCTTCTGCTTGGACAGCAGGTGTCGGACATGGAAATCAACGGAATCGAGCAGGGGCAGCAAGTCACGGCAATGGATATTAGAATTATAGAATTGGAGGCAAAATAAAATGACAAATTTGGAAAAATGGAACGCGAGATACGAAAAATGCTGGTGCACAAAAAGCCAGCTGAAACGCCTGGTTGCGCTGGAAGTATTGACGCCGGCGGATTATAAGACAATCACCGGCGAGGACTACACGGCGTAATGGACCAGGCATTAGAAATATTTTTGGAATACGAACAGATCATGGAAAGCCAGCGGGAAACAATTAGAATGCTGCAGGAGCTGGTAAAGCAGCTCACAAAAGAAAACATAAATCTAAAACAAATCATAAACGAAGCCGCATAGAGATATGCGGCTTTTAAAATGAAGGAGAAAAAATAAAATGAGATATTTAGCAGATAACCCGGTTGTATCGGGAATTGTAACGGCAGTGGTAGGATTCATAACCTGGATTTTTGGAGGGTGGGACATCTTGATGTGCGTCCTGGTGACCCTGATGGCCATTGACTACATCACCGGACTGATGGTTGCCTTTGAAACAAAGACGCTGTCATCATCGATCGGGCTCAAAGGCCTGTTTAAAAAGCTGGCTGAATTATTTGTAGTCATGACGGCGGTGCAGATTGATTTAGCTACCGGCCAGGGCGGCGCATACTTTAAAAATATTGTTTGTTTACTATTCATCGCAAATGAGGGATTGAGCCTATTAGAAAACGCCGGAAACTTGGGCGTGCCAATACCGGAAGCACTTAAAAAAGCATTGAAACAAATAGGATATGCAGAAAGTAAAACAGAAAACAAAACCGAAGGAGAAAAAAATAATGAGATGTAAAGTACACATTCAGAACATCGGCTGGACAGACTGGTTGGAAGAAGGAAGATTTGCCGGAACAACCGGGCAGGAATTGAGACTGGAAGCCATCATCATCGAAGGCGTTGACGAATACCGTGTGCACATCCAAGACCAGGGATGGAGCCCATGGGTGAAAGCTGGAGAGATCGCCGGAACAGAAGGCAAAGGCCTCCGCATTGAAGCAATCGAGATCAAAGGCCAGGATGTAAATTACCGAGTCCACGTCCAGAACATCGGCTGGATGAACTGGGCAAGAAACGGAGAGACGGCCGGAACAACCGGCGGAAGCCTGCGCATCGAAGCAATCCAGCTATTAAAATCAGCCGAACCACTCACGGTTGACAATACACTATCCAGCACAACCATTGCACCAGCGCCGGTGCCAGTACCAGATCCAGCGCCAGCGCAACCATCACAAGCGCAAAAATCCGGGAAAGTATACCTTGCGGTCGGCCATGGCGTCAGCTCAGACGGCGACTGGGACTGCGGCTGCGTCGATGGCAACTACACCGAAGCCGATCTGATGCTGGCAATTGGGAAAGAAGCAGCAGCCCGATTAAGAAACATGGGATTCGATGTCCTGACTGACGCAGACACCGATAACGATAAAAACATTGCCGTCTGCGTGCCGGAAGCCAATAACTGGGGAGCAGATGTCTATGTCAGCCTACATTGTGATTACAACGCCGCCCCTTCCGGAACACTGCCGATCGTTTATCCAGGGAGCGACACCGGCATCCGCCTGGCAAACTGCCTGATCGCATCCGCGCAGGCCAGAAATGGGCTGGGAACCCGCGGCATCATCCAACGCGACGACTGGGAAGTATCAGATACTGATATGACATCATGCATCTTCGAAACCGGGTCTATCCGGGAAGACATCGCAAAGCTGCTGGATTCAGCAACGTTCGGAGAGATCGTCGCCCAAGGAATATATGATTGGTTTTAAATTAATGGATTGCCACTATTCGGAAATACCGAATAGTTGATTTTAATTTTCAAGCCGTCCTTCGGGGCGGCCTTTTTTTTATTCAAAGAAAAAGCCCCGGTTAAGGGGCTGAATTGGTGATTTTCAATATATCGCTCATATTGGCGATTTAAGCGGATTTATATCAATCAGGATGCGTAAGACCTGTGAAATTGGGTTATCCGCTGAAATAATCACTCAATCGGTGAAATTTCCACCATTCACCTTGCCAATCACCGAACAAATGTTATCAACCGTTTCAGGTTCACATTTTGCTAGC
>JBAXYW010000586.1:0-2541 GCA_041670605.1 Lentisphaeria bacterium | reverse complement strand
ATCTGCAGCGGGGCAGAGAACGAGTAATTCGGCGGCAGCTCGCATGCTTTCCGGCAAACTCCACCAGGGCATATCGTCATTGATCGGTTTGCGGGCCAGCAGGTCGTAGCTTTTGACAATGCCCCCCGCCGGAGCAAAGCCGAGTTTAAAGAGGTGCAGGAAGAGTCCGGAGAAGAGTTTCCGGCAGCGTTTCAGAAGCGGCAGATGGCACCGTTGTTTCTGCATGATCAGTAGACATTTTGCCGCCAGGCCGATGAACTCCAGTGCGTGACCGGGATCGCAGAGAAGTGTTGAGCCATCGCACCAGGGGCACTGCTGTTTATCAAGAGCCTCGACAAAATCATGTTTTTGCAGAGTGGGAATTTGCCCCGTATTGACATGATATTCAAGAATATATTCTATGAATTCGGCTGCCGTATCCAGCCAAAACGCTTCCGGTGGCCGGGCTTCGGCAAAGAGCGCCAGGCCGCCAAGGGCGATCATCCGGGGACCCTGCGGATATTTACCGGAAATATGCGAAACCGGATTTTTGTCATCAAAGCCATGCTGATCGGTACGGAATTCCCGGTTTTGGATGGCAGAAAGCACCTGCCGGAAAAGTTGTTCGGCCTCTTTTTCCCAGGCTACTTGCTCCAGAAGCACTCCGGCGGCAAAGAGTCCTTTGCTGTAGAACAGATCGCTGAAATTGGCGGCGGCGGATTCGGTCGACCAGACTGGGCTGCCATCGGGACGGAACGCAAAGGGTAGACGCCCACCTGCGGCGGCTCGGCAGGATTCCAGCTTTGTAGCAACTCTGTACAGTCGATTCTCAGTGCTTTTCGCCAGATCCAAATCGCCATTGCGCCGGTAATATCCCGCATGCCCGGCCAGGCTTTCCAGACCACGCCCCTGGATCCAGGCATAAATGCAGTCTTTGCGCCGGTAAAATTCATCTTCCGGAGCAAAATCCCGGCCCGAGACAATATCGAATTTAGTATTGACGAAGGGATAATCCGGCTCCGCTTCAAATCGTGAAAAAAGCAGGCGAAAGGAAGTATCGAGCAGATTTCGGATTTGAGTTTCCAGTGTTTTCATGGAATCCGCCAAATGCTGGACAGTTGAACTCATTGGGCTTGCGAGCTCTTGCCAAACATGATTTCTTGCAAATTTTGTCCCCGCGGATGCAGGTTCGCGGACAGATAATAAAGGATTTCCCAAGAGATCAGTTTCTCAGCAAAGGATTCTGCATTTGTCATTTGGCAGGCCACCCGTTGTGGGGCGGCGCTGCGCCGGGCGGTTTCATCCAGCCAGGGCGCGCAGGTTTCAAAGCATTCGACATTGGACCAGAGGCGCAGATGGCAGGTTTGAGCCACCCGTTGCCATTGCCGGAAAGCTTCCTCCTGATGCTCCAATGTGATGCAACCGCAGCCAATGGAATCTTGCGGGGCGAGAATGTCGGGGTGGGCTTTGGCAAACATCGCCTGCCAAGCATCCGCCATTTGGGACATCCGTTCATCGGGATAATAAAAGGTCGCTGGGGACATCATGATCTGCAGACTGGCATCCGATGCACGGATTTCACTGAACAAACGATCATACAGGTCACTCAGAAATTTTTCCAGCTCTGGATTGCGCTGGCCGGTAAAGGCTGATTCCGGTGCAAAATAAAAGCCCTTAAAAAACTTGCGATAGCGCAGCAATTCCCGGAAACAGGCTAGTTGCCGAGCAAGTTCACTGTTGACGCTGCCGGCATCCAGTTTTTCCCGCCAGCAGGTAACGGAACCATAACCGCCCAGAAAAACCTCTAGCCCGAGTTTTTCAGCCGCTGCCAGCATCGGTTCAATGACCGGGAAGAAATGATAGTCCGAAAAGGTTTCCGATGGATAATAACATTCCTGCAGTTCATTCCAGAGAGCCGCCTGGAAGATAACCAAGTCAATTCCATACCTCTTCAAACGACCCAGTTCCTGTAGCCAGTCTTCTTCGCTATAACGAAATGCTTCTGCTCCCCGGTAATTTGGAGGATGGGCATAGATAAATGAACCCGTCACCCGTTTTTGCGGTTTCAGGCCGGGATGGGATTCGATAAACGCCTGGTTGGCATGATCCCGTTCAGCACGTCGGGCGACGCTGGCTGGATCCGATACCGGACGCTGCGGCGGCAAAAACAGCTTGTATTCGCCAAAATCTTTGATGATATAATTCTCTGCCAAAGGAAAATTCCTGCCTTGCTTTTATCTACGTTTCCACCTCATAGCACAGTAATATACTAAATATACCAGCCCTATCCAAAGATTATGCAGATTTTAAAATAAAATCCCTACTAGGTCAATCTCCCCAGTTTCCTTTTTGTGAAGCCCTGCTCGCGCGCGTCCACTTTAGGGTAGGAGGCCCCCCGGTTGGGTGGGCTGGCTGATTTCTGTGTGATGACGAAAAAATAGCTTCCCAGGGTGAATTTTCAAGCAGAATCATACACTATCATAGAAAGTCATGGAGCGTCCATGAAAGCATAGAAATTCCTAAAAAGCGTAGGAATTTCTATGAAAGTTTTGGATTTTTTAT
>JBAXYW010000585.1:0-2542 GCA_041670605.1 Lentisphaeria bacterium | reverse complement strand
GTCTGCACAATCTGGATGAATCCGGATCGCCTTTTTCCTCATATAACGGGGGGCTGGCCAGTGTAGATTGGAGCCGATTCAGTCTTCCGACGGGAATGAGTTGGCTGGCTACTGTTCGGGCAACGAATGCGTCTGCGGAAGCAGCAACCGTGCTTTCAGTGTATGCGAGCGATGGCGTGACTTTGCTGAAACGGGTGCAGGGCAGTCTGAAGAATGGCACGACTCTTGAATTCGTTCCGCCGGCCAACGTCGGCGGGGTGTATTGGCTGTCAGTGGCAGCGCTCGGCCAAGCGGTCTCAGTTTCATATCAGCTTGTTTTTCAACAAGAATTGCTGACCTATGAGGTTTCAATGGAACAGGCGGAAATCCCAGTGTCGAGGGGAGCCAATACGGTTGTTATTCCAATGACGCTCGGAGTGTTGCAGGGCAATGCTGACCTGGTTTCCCTGCAATACCGGGTTATTCCAGTTACTGCCCCGGCGGAATATTTCGAGGTGAAGAATGACTGGACCAACCTGGAATGGACTTCAGCTGAAAAAACGTTGAAACAAAAGGAATTGCGGATTCCTATTACTGTTCCAGGTACGACAGGCTCTTGGGCAGGTAGTCTTGATTTCCGGGTGGAAATTCAAACTTTGGCTGGAGGCAACTGCCGGATTGTCAGCGGCTCGGAAAGCACCTTGGTGAAGCTTTATTCACAGGCGGTTTTTGCGCCGCGACCAAGCACTACGGCTTTGCAGTTGTTCGAGGAGATTCCGGTCAATCTGGTATTTCCGATCTGCCCGGGTTCTGTTTATACGTTTTCCAACGAGGGGATTTTGCCGGCGGGATTGAATGTGGTGCATGATCCAACAAACCATCTCGTCCGAATCAGCGGAACTCCCACTTCGGCCAGCGAGTCGACAGTCACCTTAATACTGAAAAATGGGGCTCAGGAAACGGATCGTCTGGAGCTTGCTATGTCAGTATTGGAAATGAACAATGAAGGTGGTAATGCAACGGCATTTTCCGGTTATCTGCTGGCTGCCAGCCGCAATGGTTCTCCGTTAGGGAGTTTGATTATCACCCGCGAGGCCGGGAAGTTCATCGCCAAGGTGCATTGCCAGGATTCTCTGCAGCCTTTGGATTTTGAATCTGCCGGTTGGAGCGGATATAACCCGGAGACTGGAGATCTCTTGCTGGAGTTTGCAGAAGTCTCAGGCAATATCCTGAGTCTACGTCTGTCGTTGCAGGGGCAGGGGACTGGGACTTTCCGCTCGGCCATCGGTGTAGAGTACAGTGTGAGTTTTTATCCGCTTACGAGTGTTCCGGAAGAGTATTTGGGATCTTACAGTGTGGCTTTGCGTTTAAGCTTCGAAGAAGAGAATTTTGCCTTGGGCTGGTTATTGTTGAATATCGAAGAAAATGGGCGGGTGACCTATTCAGGGGAGTTGATTGATGGTAGCAAGTTTGATCACGGCGAAACTTGGCTTTTTAATTTGCAAGCGGGAGAAGGCACGGTCGTCTTTTTTGTGCCTCTGAATTGGAATGCGGATACTGGACGTTATGCCGGGCGTCTGGCCGGGCTGCTTTCACTGCTGCCAATCAGCGAACGTAACGGAAATGACGCCTGCGTTTCCGATTGCGGAGGAATGTCCATCTGGGAACGCGCTGTGGACGATTTTGATGTTCTGGCTCCCTGCGGCACCATTTATAATGCTGAAAAAACGCTTGCAGAGCAGATTGGACTGGCAAATGGCTTGTTCTATCTTGAAACCCAGAAGACTGAGGAGAATGGGTTTATCGTGTCGAATAGGATCGCTTTTCAGGAAAGTGCGGATGTGGCTGGTCTGATTATGCAGAATGTCGGTACAGGTTTGCTGGCGGGGGAGTTGTCCTCGTTGCAGTTGAACCGAAGTCGCGGAACTTTTACCGGAACAATTCAAGTCCTGACTCAGAGCGAAGGAAGCAAGGAACTGACCAGAAATCCGGTTCTGTTGTTTGGTGTATTCACACCGGTTACTTCCGACTGTTGTTCGATCGGCTCTGATCTCTATGCCGGGTATGGTTACTATCATTGGAATGGCAAGCCTTATTGTTTCCGCTTGAGTCCCGTCGAGAAGCCCAAAGCCAGCGCACCTGACCTGCTTGAACTGGCTGGACAGACGCAGGATTTCAATTATGTGTTTGCAGCGGATGCAGTTCAGGCAGTCATCAGCAATCCCAGCGGACGGCTTCTCTATCAGCGTAACGATAATCAGCGCTTGTTTTACGCCTCACAGGAAGGTCATCTGACGGAGCAGCTGGCGACCGAATCGGGATGGAAATTGGTCGCCTTGGACGAAACGATGGTGGAAAGTGAAATTCTGGAAATTCCTCTGCTGAAAGCGCAAAATCTGCAGACTTTCAATCTGGATGGCGGTGAGGGTGTCGTTGAATTACATTCAGGCTGGAACCTGATTGCGGTTCCGTGGAATGTGTTTCCGGCTCAGGATACGATTCTTCCAGAGGGGCTGTTTGCTTATGATCCGACAAGCAAGGCTTTTGTGCAGGCAGTCAAGTG
>JBAXYW010000584.1:0-2549 GCA_041670605.1 Lentisphaeria bacterium | reverse complement strand
GAGTCACCTGCAGCGTATCCGGATAAATCCGCCGGACACGCACTTCGCCGATCAGGGGCTCTTGCAAAAAACGCTGACGGATTTTCCCCAGGGGCAGAGAAGGCAACGTATAACGGCCGCTTTCCACCCCCATCTCACTGAGGATGGTGACAATCCTCAAGTGTGGAAAATTATCACTCTGGCTGGTTTCTATCTTCTTCAGCTGAAACAAGGGATTATTGTAATACAGCTTCTTGCGACAAAACCAGGCCGTGCCCAAAAGCAGCAGCACTGCCAGCAAAAATGGCAAGGTCCTGAGCAGCATGAGACCCCAAAAACCGGGCTTCTTTTGCTGTTCGCGGACTTCAACCGTCAGTTTTTCATTTCGCTTTACCATCAGCTGATTTCCAGATTTCTAAAAGGGTGCAGGGGGCAGGGTACGGGAAGGTGCGGGGTGCGTTGGGGACGCCCTTCTACTGTCCACTCTGTCCACTCTGTCCACAGCGTCCACTTTCGTCCGACCTGCACCCTGCCCCCTGTCCCCTGCACCCTTATGAACTCAGACGACTTCCACGCCCTTGAGTTCATAGGGACCACAAGCAGTAATCCGGACTTTAGCAAAACCCATATCTTGGCGTCGCCCGGGCAATCCCTGAAACTGTATGAGTTGATCCACTTCCGGAGCATCCGCAGCGGAACGCCCGATAAAGGAACGCCCCTGCAATTTTTCCTCAGGCAAAATCCGTAGAGTCTGCCCGATCAGAGCCTGATTGTGTGCCAGCGAAATCCCCTGCTGGGCTTTCAGCAGAGCGTTGCGGCGGCGGTTGGCCGTGCTCGCAGGAACTTTGTCATCTGGAAGTGACAGAGCCGGTGTATTTTCCTCGGGAGAAAAGGCAAAAACGCCCAGCCGTTCAAAACGAATCTCCGTCAACAGAGACTGCAACTCCTGAAAATCCTGGTCTGTTTCACCGGGAAAACCGGTCAGAAAAGTCGTCCGTATGGCAATTTCAGGAAAGTCTTTCCGGATGTGCTCCAGCAATTTCCGGGTCTGAGGTCCGTCCATGCCCCTGCGCATATTCTGCAAAACAGGACTGCTGATATGCTGCAAAGGCATATCGAGATAAGGCACGACATGAGTGCCATGCGCCAGAAGCTCGAGAAACTCCTCGGTGACATGCAGCGGATGTGTGTAAAGCACCCGCAACCAGAATTCACCGGGAAGCTGCTCGCAACGCTTCAGCAATTGAACCAGGCTGCTGCCCAAATCCTTTCCATAACTGGTGCTGTCCTGCGCTATGAAATTGAGTTCGCGCGCGCCTTGAGCAAGCAGCTGCTCGCATTCCGCTAGAACGGAATCCGGCTGCCGACTGCGCAGGTGTCCCCGGATATTGGGAATTGCGCAAAAAGCACAGCGGTGATTACAGCCCTCGGCAATTTTAATATAAGCGTAATTTTCCGCCGTTACGGTAATGCGCGGAGTCTGGTGATCATAGAGGTATCCGGGCAGTTCTGCCGAAGGCAAAGGCAAAGAGACTGTGCCGTCATAAAACGCACGGATCAACTCATGCACCCGAGGAACATCGTCCAAGCCCAGGAAAAAATCGACATCGGGGTATTGGGCGGCACATTCCTGAGGATTGCGTTGCGGCAGACAGCCCGCCACAGCGACTGCACGGCTTAAACCGGCACGCTGACCCTGTTTCTTCCACTTCAGAGCCGAACGGATCGATTGATCCGCTTCTTTTCTGGCATCTTGGATAAAACTGCAAGTATTGATCAAAATCAGATCTGCTTCTTCCGGATCTGTAGTCAAAAGAATCCCATTAGCGGCCAATGTCCCACACATGACTTCGGCATCAACCAGATTCTTCGCACAACCCAGCGTAATCATCTGAACAACTATCGGAACCGTTTTTGCCACTGGACAATACTCTTTCATTAAAATTTATTAAAAAAAACATCCCTTGCAGGCACGTCGGGTGTTCCGGGTGCGACTGCAACTTGAATTGCAAAAGAAAAACAGCACATCTTCCATTTATAGACCCCAGCCAAAAAGGTTTTTTAACAACGAAAGACACGAAAAAAAACGAACTTTTCTTAGGAAAGCTGATGTCCAAACCTGATGTTTTATCGTCAAAATTTTCTTTTTGTTGGCATTGACTTGAAGGACGACAAAATTTCTGAATGTTACGATCAACTCAGCAACTCAACTCTTAAAAAATTCGTGTTTGTGTGTCTTTCGTTGTTAAAAAAACTTTTTGTATGCGCCTATATGGAAATGAATCAGCTGTATCAGACTTTGGCAATTTTTATAACGTAGCACACCGAAAAGCGTAAATCAACTGCAAAAACAGGAATACGGCAAACCAATCAAAGCAAAAAAGTAACAGGTCTGCACCCCCCTTTAGTGGCATGCTCCAGTGACCATTCGCAGAAATCATTCCCTTCGGGTGCAGTTCCCAAAAGGTAGTCGCTGCCCCGGGCACCTGAGACCGTTCGGGCGTGGGAGTACTAACAGAAATCGCAACCGGGCCGGTTACGCCACCTTATAAGCCTGACCCCTGAACCCT
>JBAXYW010000583.1:0-2557 GCA_041670605.1 Lentisphaeria bacterium | reverse complement strand
GTGGTTTTTTTACAACGAAAAGACACAAAATGGCTCGAAAAAAATTCATGGCAAGTACACTCATGCAAACAGTTAGCGCCACTATCATGATTTTTTTTTCGTGCCGTTCGTGTCTTTCGTTGTTAAAAAATACCACTGCCATCCAGTTTGACTGACGCATTCCCCTGCTGCAAAACTTGCAAAAGTTCAGTCAAGACAGTAAGCTATTATCATTGCGTTTTCAGAATGAATCGGATGGGTCAATGAACGTATTTTTTGAGTTTCATAAGATTGTCTTGCACCTGCAGTCTGAGGGCATTGCTTATGCCTTGATTGGTGGAGTAGCAATTGCTTTCCACGCAGAACCGCGTTTTACAAAAGACATTGATATACTGATCCGTGAAAGTGATTTGGATAGGGTCTCAACGATCTTAAAAAACGAAGGATACTTTCCGTCGGCTCCCCCATGGATGTTCAAAGACTGTAAGCTGACTCTACACCGTTTTCTGAAAATTTCTGACCATGATGAGATGATGATTGACATCATGGTTCCGGGCGATAAACGCTATGATAAAATCATTGACAATGCTTTGACCATAGAGTCCGAGGGAACAGGTATCGTCAGAGTCGCCGCAAAAAACGATTTAATCTGGCTCAAGAGCCAACGCAACTCAAAACAGGATCAGGCGGATATTGAGAGGCTAAATAATGAAAAATCCTGATACCGTTCTGCGTGAACTGGGACAACTCTACGATTTCTACAAAGAAATTGCTCGATTCCGCATGAAAAAGTCAGAAAAGCCCAATGCCATTGAAAAAAAAGTTCAGGGTGGGCTGACTCACACAACCCAATTTTAAACCACAAAAGGCACAAAAAAGCACGAAAATTTTCGTGACTTTTCGTGCCTTTCGTGGTTTAAAAAATCAAGTATCGGTACTGTTTTTGCGTGCGGCGGCGGCGAGCGCCCAGGCGAGAGTGCCGGCGGCCAGGCAAAGCACGACATACAGGATCCAGCGCGGGAAGGAGTTTTTCACTGCCGCTTGCAGAGGGATAGGATCACCCTTGCGTTCGAGCAGAGTCGCCTTCTGCACTGTGGTTTTCTGCAAAGCCTCGCGAATCAACTCCGTGCTGCCATAATGCGGCTCGGCTCCATCGGGTTCCGCTGTCAAACGGCAGGGCAATTGTTCAACTTCTGCAAAAAACAACAGACGGTATGCTGGAATCAGATATTGGATTTTTTGCAGTTTCAGAGGAGGATTGTCATCATCTTGAAAAAGAACTTGCAGCGCTCCTGCGTTTTGCGGCGCAAAAAGGAATTGGAGGTGATTTTTCCGGTAGCCGGGCAGATCAATAGCCCAAATGCGCTCCTCCGCAAGCATCTGCTTTTTCTGCTGTAATACACGGACTTTTCTGCTGAAATTGGCTTCTGCGCATTCGATGCGGATCCCGCAGACTGGGAAACAGGATGGTGACAGTTCGACGCTGGTCTGTTTCTGATCGGGAACACTTTGCATGGAAAATTCCTTGCCGTCCACTGTCAGCCAGCAGGGTTTATCCTCTGCCTGGCGATCATAGCGCCGCCAAAAGCGCAGACGGTCGATCTTGAAAGCCTGCGTGCGGATTTCGGTGGCGGAAACCATCTCAACGGCTTCGTCCTTGTTCCAGGTCTGTCGCACAGAGCGCAATTCCGCCTGACGTTCCAGCGCCGCCTGAGAAATCAGCACTTTGAATTTACGGCATTTGCGGCTGTCAAAAGTCAAATCGACATTGCGCAACTGCAGGATCCTGCTGCTGTCAAAGATAAAGCCATCCTCGAGCAGACTGTTCCAGGTGCCATTCTCCCAACCGAAAATTTCGACGGTCTGTTCGAAATTACGTACACTGGTCTCGATACTCAGAGCATTGGGCTGAGCAGATTTTTCGTCCAGCTCAAAATGCAGTTCCAGACCGCCCTGCCCGATTTCCCTGACCAGCGTCCCCGCACTGCCGCATTCATCCTGCACATGCACCGTGGCACTGCTCATAATCTGTTCCCGCACCCAGGGCACCGCTTTGCCATGCCGATCCAGAATCCGCAGACATTCCGGACGTCCGCCCAATGAAATCAAGGCCTCCGCCGGCAATTCCAGACTAAGAAGCGCGCTGGCTTCCCCAGCTGGCACATCAATCTCATATTCGCAGAGAGCGCCCCTGGCTGCAAGCGTCAGCAACCCGCTGAATAATAAACAAAAAAAAGTCCTCATAGTACCTTCAACCTGTTTTTCGTGTCTTTTCGTGTCTTTTCGTTGTTAAAAAAATCCGAAAGGCTTATGCTTCTGTATCCGTTTTCCAGAATTTCAGGTAGATGAATGCGGTTCCCATCAGCAGCAGGCCGAACAGCAGGAAAGCAAGAACGCGGTAGACGGCATCCAGACGGCTCAGATCGTAGAAAAAGACTTTGCCGACGACCAGAAGAAAGAGCCCAAGCCCCAGATAGCGCAGCCAGGAAATATCCTTTTTCAGTCCCTGGAAAACGAAGCAGAAGGCGAAGGCGCCCCACAAGACTGAGATTCCGCCGCCCATCAAGCCGGGCAGGCG
>JBAXYW010000582.1:0-2565 GCA_041670605.1 Lentisphaeria bacterium | reverse complement strand
TTACAACTTACAATCCCCCGTCCTCGTCCCCCACAACTTACAACTTACAACTTACAACTTACAATTTCCCCGCTCCCGTTCCCCACAACTTACAATTTACAACTTACAATTTCCCCGCTCCCGTTCCCCACAACTTACAACTTACAACTTACAATTTCCCCGTCCCCGCTCCCGTCCCCCACAACTCACAACTCACAACTTACAACTTACAATTTCCCCGTCCCCTATGAAACTCAAGAACCCGTCTCACCGCCTCCCTTAGGGGTGTCGGCTCTCTCAATTTCAGCAATTGCCGCGCCAGGGTGACATCCGGGATGTATGCCTTGCTGCTATCCTGCGCGTCCGGGGCATTATGCAGGACGATTTCTTCTTCGCTTTTTGCACATTGCCGTACCACTTCAGCGAGTTCCCGGATAGAAATTGCCTGATCCGACCCAATATTGACGATTGCCGCCGGCTTCTTGCACTCCAGCAGGGCCCATAATGCCTCGACTAAATCCTTGCCATAGAGATAGGAGCGCAGGGCACTGCCATCCCCCTGAATTACAATCGGGCGATTCTGCAGGCAATTCCGGATAAAATTGCCGATAGCAAAATGCCGATCCAGCGGCAGATATTCTCCGACGAAGGCAAAACAACGCGCAATTGCACATGCGATCCCGCTTTCCAGGCAGAGCTTTTCGGCAGCTAGTTTGCTTTGGCCATAGCAGCTGACGGGTTTACAGTGCAAGCTTTCATGCATTCTTTCCATTTCGGGCGGCATTGCTCCATAGACTGCACCGGAACTGATATAGAGCAGTTTTTGCACCTCGCGACTTTTGCAGAATTCCAGAATATGCCGGGTGCCATCGAGGATGATGGAGGCCATTTCAGTGTTTTCGATTTGTGTGGTTGCTGGGGTGGCGACATGGATAACGCTGGTGAATTCGCCTGCTGGGAACGAAAAATTTCGCACATCGCCCTCAATAAAAGAAATCCCGGGTAGATATTGAAATTCCGGATTGTGTGCGAGAAAACCTCTGCTGTCACGGGATAAGATCAACACTTCGCTCTGCGGGCGTGGTTTTTCTTTCCATTCCGCCAGCAACGTTTTGCCAAAAAAGCCGGTTCCTCCGGTGATAAGAATACGTTGTTTTGCGTTTACTTTCATAGTCGTTGAAATCAAGCAGGCGGTTCCTGACACGATTCTTCCATTGGCTTAATCAGCATTCTGCGTCTGAATTCATCACGTGGCAAAAAGGGTGCGAGGTCTTCGAG
This sequence comes from Lentisphaeria bacterium, assembly GCA_041670605.1. Taxonomy (GTDB): domain Bacteria; phylum Verrucomicrobiota; class Lentisphaeria; order Oligosphaerales; family Oligosphaeraceae; genus JAQVUB01. The sequence continues at coordinate 1,308 of JBAXYW010000582.1, read as the reverse complement.
GGGCATGGACACCATGTTGCCATCAGGCAACATCTTAGAGGCCGATTTGGGGCCGAGTTCCTCAAAGGGGTCTGTCATCACTTCAACGAGTTCAGGCCCCGGTCGAGCAAGAATTTCGGGCAGACTGGCTGCAGCTTCCAAATTGTTGTTAAGCCGGCAAAAAGGCAGGCCGTAAGCAGTAGCTATTTTTTCGAGCTGTGGTAATTGGATGCCGCTTTCAGCAGTGCAGCCAACATAGTGACCCTGAAAAAAAGCGCGTTGCGTCAGTTTTATGGAAAGATAGCCTGCATTATTGTAAACGAATATTTTGATTGGCAGGTGGTAATTGAGGATGGTCTGCAGTTCCTGAAGATTCATCTGGATGCTACCATCACCAGTGAGGCAAAGGACTGGTCGGGGACTTCCAGCAAATGCGGCACCAATCGCAGCTGGCAGACCATAGCCCATGGCGGCACAGCCGGCATTGGCAAACATGCGCATTCCGGATTTTAGCGGAATTGCCTGAAAGGTGCTCGTGTACGCTGTCCCATTTCCGGTAACGATAATCGCATCCGCAGGCGCCGTCTTTGCCAGTAGTTCAGGGAAAACGTAGCTCGATACATAGTCTTTGCGTTTTCTATGTTGCGGCAGGATGACCGGATAAACTTTCCGTAGTTCCTGGCAATACGCCAGCCAGTTGCCATTTTTCGGCAAACTTGGCAGGCACTTTGACAGCGCCGTCAGGAATGCCCCGGCATCCGAGTGTATGGGTAGATCAATGTGTAAGGTCGGCTTTTGCAGTTCAGCCGAATCAATATCAACCATGATCTTGTAGGCCTCCCGAGCAACTTGTTCATAAGCATAACCACAAATCCTGAGCCCCATACGAGTGCCAAGAATCAATAGTAAATCACTGTTTTGTAGAATGAAATTTGCAGCACGTTCCCCGAGAATCCCTGGACGTCCGAAAAATAAACGATGATTCGAGGGCAAAAGATCAATTCCAGAAATTGCAGTTAGTATTGGAATTTCCCATTTCTCGGCGAGTGCTAAAAACTCTGTCTCCGCTTTTGCTGAGCGGACTCCAGATCCGGCAAGGATGACTGGTCGTTTTGCGTGGCGCAGTTTTTTTGCCACTTCGTTGATTTGTGTTTGTTGTGGCAGGGGAATTTCATATTCTGCTGGATTGAAAGTGCGGGTATTAAGTTTTTCGTCGAATTCAGTTGCTTGGACGTTTAATGGGATATCCAGCCATACGGGGCCTGGTCTTCCATGTTGACATAAATACCACGCTTTTTCCAAATGATAACGAATTGTGGCCGGATCGTG
>JBAXYW010000581.1:0-2569 GCA_041670605.1 Lentisphaeria bacterium | reverse complement strand
TGCCAATCCCGCTTTGGCAGGACCTCGATGCAGATACGATCGCACGCTGGAATTTCCGTAAACTGGATTTCCCAGGAACAGAACTTCTGTTATCTTGGAAACGCTATTATGATTGGCCGGAAAACGCTTCACAGTTGCGGGGATTCACCCGCCTGGGGGAACCCGAAGACCCGGATCTGCATCAATACTGGAATGCGAACTTCAAGGAACCCGTCGGAAAAAGCAGCCTGGAATACCTGCTGAATCCAAAATTGCGCGGCAGTGGCGGCACTGAAATCCTGCAAACCGATGTGCTCTCCTTCCGAAATACCGTTGTCACGGCTGAAAAAGCCATCAATGGCGAAGATGTCCTGCTGAGCATCGATCTGGAATGCCAAAAACTCGCCGAAAAGCTTTATTCCAACAAAAACTATAAGGGTGCCCTGATTTTAATGGATGCCGCCAATGGGGAAATCCTGGTGTTGGCGAGCATGCCGGGCTATAACTTGGCAGCCGACGTTCCGGAAACGACTGGCAACGCACAATTCAATCGCGCGGTCAGCGGCACTTACCCCCCCGGTTCGACAATCAAGCCCTTTATGGCCATGTATGCTCTGCAAAAAGGACTGATCCGCCCGGATGAGACCTGCATTTGCCCAGGATATTTTGAACTGCCCAACAAACGCACAATCGCTTGTCATCAAAGTGGCGGACATGGCGAAATCGCAATAGTGGAAGCCCTGGCAAAATCCTGCAATACCTTTTTCTGCACACTGGGCACACGCATGGGAAGCCAAGGCTGGAATGAACTGGCCGATTTCTTTGCCTTTGGCAAAAAGATGAATACCATTTTATATAAACAGGAAACCGACGGCGTCATCTATTCTCCGGATTGGGTACGAGTAAATCGTCCTCATGCCCCCAAATGGGAAGTGAGTGATTCGGCCTATGCCGGGATTGGTCAGGGAAAATGGCTAATTTCGCCGTTGCAGATGGCCGTTTCAACCTGTATTTTGCTGACCGGTAATTACTATCAGCCCAAACTGCTGTTGGAGGAACCAACACAGCTGCTGGAATCCTTTGCCTGGTCGGCGGAAGCCCGGCAAGTTGTCTATGCCGGCATGAAGCAATGCGTTTATGGCGGCGGCGGCACGGGACATGCACTGCGTATTCCTGGAGTCGAAGTGCTGGGCAAAACTGGCACTGCGGAAGTCAGCTCTCAGGAGCCGCATGCTTGGTGCTTGGCGGCAATCCCGGCGAATGCCCCCAGGCTGATTGGGGTCGCAATCGTCGAACATGCCGGCAGCGGCGGAAGATTTGCCGCACCAATCCTGAAGGAAGTCCTGGAACTCGCCTGGAAACGAAAAGCAATCTTGAGTCAATATGCAGAAACTGCAACAGATATTAAATGAGGGAGTTGAAAAACATGCTTGGCCGGGAGCCGCCCTGGCACTGCTCAAACTCGGGACTCCCCCGCAGATCGCCGTGGCAGGTACGCATACTTACCAATCCCAACGCTTGCTGAAGGAAACCGACCTGTTTGATCTGGCCTCCCTGAGCAAAGTCCTCGTCACTACAACTCTGGCTGCAGAATTGATCATCGAAGGCAGTCTGGACCTCGAAACAAAAATCGTACAAATATTGCCGGAATTTTGCTTGCCAGAAGCTCCGGATGCCGTTTGGCGCCGGCAGGTCAGCATCCGGCACCTGTTGGCACATTGTTCGGGACTGCCGGCAGGATTTCCTTTTTACCGGCTGCCACGCACCCGAAACCGCGATTTTCGCCAGCTGCTCTGCAAAATTGCGCTGCTTTATTCTCCTGGCAGCAAAAGTATATATTCTGATCTGGGCATTATGCTGCTCGGAGAAATCATCCAGGTCTGCCGACAGCAATCCCTGGAAGCCCTGGCGCAACAGCGGATTTTTCAACGCTATGGGCTGTCGCAGGCCTGTTACAATCCGCCGCTTCGGCTGCGTTGCGACTGTGTGCCAACGGAAATACGCAGCGATTTGGGCATTCCCTGGCAAGGGGTCGTGCATGATGAAAATGCGCGTTGGCTGGGCGGCGTTGCTGCGCATGCCGGCGTCTTTGCCAATATCCTAGATCTCTGTTGTTTTGCGGAGAGCCTGCTTGCCGGCAAGGGGATCTTCGGGAAGCCCGGTTTTTCGGAATTCATCCACCCGGCGGGGCTCATTCCCGGCAGCAGCCGTTGCCTGGGCTGGGATGGCATGGGGCCGAATTCTTCCGGAGGCAGACTGCTTTCCCCAACGAGCTTTGGCCATACGGGGTTCACCGGTACTTCCCTCTGGATCGATCCCCAACGACAGCTGGCCATCATCCTGCTCAGTAATGCCGTCTATCCCCAAAGGAAATGCAAAGAACAGACCTTCCTGGAGTTCCGCCGATCCCTGCATGAACGCATCACCAGCGAACAACTCTACAACAAATGAACAGCCGGAGTAAATTACATTACAAACAGCCGGAGGAAGTTACATTACGAACAGCCCGAGTAAGTTACATTACAGACAGCCCGAGTAAGTTACATTACGAACAGCCCGAGTAAGTTACATTACAGACAGCCCGAGTAAG
>JBAXYW010000580.1:0-2574 GCA_041670605.1 Lentisphaeria bacterium | reverse complement strand
TCCACATAAAGGACATTGCAGGTGCCCTGATGCCGTTCATAATCGACCAGAAATCGGGCGTTGCCCAGAGTCAGACGGCTTAAGCCCCAATATCGGGGTCCCTCATTGGTGGCTGAATTATACATGCCGTCATTCATTATCCCATTGGCCGCAGGTTTGCGAATATGAATTGTTCTGGCAGGTAACAGACCACCCGATCCCAGAATATACTGATTGGCGGAATAATTGGTGGTGTAACCCTGATAATCAGTGCTTTTATCACCCCAGAGCCAACTCCCTCCAGGACAAATCACAGACGCATAGCGCCGTAACCCCTTGGCGTGATCTGCTCCAAATGAAGGTTGATTCTGAAAGGCCTGATCCGGTGTCTGCCCCAGAGACGGAAGATAACCGCCCAAGAAGGTGGCCCAGAAAAAAAATCGCCCGTCCGTTTGAGTCTGCGCCAGCCAGGGAAAAACATCCGCATTGTCATCGCAATACATCGTCATGCCAAGACCGATCTGCTTCAAATTATTGAGACAAGTGGCGCTTTGAGCCTTGCGACGGGCGTTGTTTAAAGCCGGCAATAGCATCGATGCAAGAATCGCAATGATCGCAATAACGACCAGTAACTCAATGAGAGTGAAACGATAACAAACAATTTTCTTTTTCCATGGGGAACTGTTCTTTGACATGATTTTGAATCCTCTTTGATTTCTGTTCAACACTATATTAAACGCCAATCACCTTATTTACCATTCATTTTTAAATTTTCCAAACGCTGCTGACAACTCTTTTCCAGATCGCAGAGAAACTCTTCCATGTCGCCGCCATATTTCATCCAGCGATCAACACCGGTTTCAATCAACAGTCGCAACTGAATCGGCAGATAATAATTTTCCGGCGGGTTGCAGCCGTTCTCCAAAACCCCGGCAAAGACATCAAATTGCTCCGCAGTGAAGTGCTCCGGACGAAGATGGCGACGGATTGGCATGTTCATCATGTTCCGGGTAAGCAACTGCTGAACCTGCTCCGAAAGAGTCAGCTTGATAAAATTCCAGGCCGTGGCATAATTCAAACTGCTGGCACAGATACTGAAAAATTCCGAGTAGACTTCCCGCTTGACACCACGCTGCGCCGGCATGGGAAATAAATCATAATCCGGAGAGATAACCTTCATGCGTTTGACGGCCGTTAGAAAGATCTCCATTGCACCAATTTGTTTGTTCTCAAACCACTTGAAACTGGACTGATGAAAATAGGTTTCTGAAAAAAGCGGTGCCAACTGTTCTTTCAGGATTTTCTGCAGGATTTCCAGTGCATTGATGAATTGCGGATTGTTTAAACAGAGTCTGGACGGGGTGTCGGTGTCCAGCATGCGCGCTCCGTTATGCATCAGAAAGGTATAATATCCATTGAAAACAAAAGGATAGAGCAAATCACGGTGAGCCTGTTGCAGTTTACGCAGCTGCGGCAACAGTTCCTCCCAAGTGTAATCCTGACAGGGAATGTGAGCGAAAGAGCGATTGACAAAGAAAGCGCTCGTTGACAGGGTGGCAACAATCCCCCAGAAACGTTGCTCCGGATCGGATATCAGCAGACCCGGATAATAGTCATCCGTATTCAAAGTTTTTGACAGTTCATGAAGATTGATAAACGAAAGGCTGTTGGATAATGTTCCCTGGGTGATTGGGTTGCAATGAAACAAGGCAAAATCAACCTGGCCATATTGACAAAGTGCAACCAGCTCCTCAAGGGTGTCAATATAATAGGGCCTGATCTGACGGCGATGCCGCTCGTTGAAAAGATCGATCACGGGCTGCCAGTTGGCAGCTACCGAACTGCTTAACCCCAAAACCGTGACGATACCCTGCTGCCCACCCAGCGGATAGCCCGGCTTAGCACTCAGGCGTGCCTTGCGGCGGGGCTGCCGAATCAACGAATAACTGGATTCCAAATGACGCAAAGCTGCGCAAATCGTCTTTTGGCTGGCAAAATACTGCCGTTGCAACGCCCGGATCGACGGAAGAGTTTCCCCTGGCTGAAGAAGATCAACTTTTGCAGCCAAATCCTGATAGACTTCCAAAGCCCGACCCTTGATCAATTCCGGCTTAATATGATCCTTTTGCTGGCTCATCTGTATTCATATTGTTAATACCTGCATCCCAAATTACACTTGATCCGATTATTAAATATATTCGATTTCGTACCTTTTTTCAAGCTGTTAATGATTTATTTCATGTGTTTTCAAGTAAATAGATGCAGTTTTAAAATCTGTATTCCTGAGAAGGTGCGTATTAGTCACCAGAGCGACTTTTTGAGCCGGGAGCATGGGGGTTAGGCTGAGCCCGCCAAGAAATATCTAATTTTCGGAAGTATCGATTGGGTTCACCGATAATCAATACCGGCAAAATGGGTATGCTGCGCTAATGACATCGAGACCTCCCCGGAGCCGGCTGAAGCCCGTCCCGGTACTACTATCAGCCAACTTCTTGTTTTTTGAAGAGGATTTTCCTGCAACGTGATCCTCAGGTTACTGATTCAAAAGGGATTTCGCAATTATGAAAAGGCTGCAGGTATACGCAACTGTTCATA
>JBAXYW010000579.1:0-2578 GCA_041670605.1 Lentisphaeria bacterium | reverse complement strand
TTACCTGAAAAATCATTTTATACAGACAGTAAACATTTCACATTCACCAAAAACTTTCCGTATCCATTAATCAAGATAAGGATTGGCGAGTCTGGAACGCAAAAGGAACCAACGGGTATTTCTGCACTGTTGCAACAAACCTGGTTCTGAAAATTTGACAGAGAACACCGAAGCCCCGCGCAAAGCACAGAGGTTTCTTTTGACTAAATTTTTCACATGGCTGAACGGCTACTGCTGCTCCTGACAACTCTCTTGTTCCTTTCCTGTTCTTCAGAAGAGGCGGAGCGGCATGCCCATCAAGGCGTTATGGATCTCAGGGGTACCGACCTATCCAAAGAGGCGATCCCCTTAAATGGGGAATGGATTCTGATCTGGAATGGCCAAGACACTTTATATTCCGCGCAACCCTCCAGTTGGACGTCTTTGCAGTACCATGGAAAATTTTTACCCGTGCAAGGCCAGGCCCGTTACGAACTGTTTGTCCTCTTGGACTCTACAGACACCGAGCCCCTGGTACTTTCCACCAAAGAGATCAATTCAGAAAGCACCCTCTGGGTGAATGGAAAACGCATTCCCGATATCGGAAAAAAACGGCTGAACATTACACTCAACCCCCAACGAACCGGAATGCACATCCGGATCGATGTCCGCAATAGTTCGGATATCCGTCCTGGGATTCCTTGTCCCGTCTACCTTGGCACATTTAGCGCAATGAATATACGAGAGCAACGCTATCTTGGAATTCAAGCTGTTCTGGTAGGTGTTTTTTTGCTGATGAGTGCGCTCTATTTTGCCTCCTGGATATTGCGCCGCAAAGAACGGCGTTCCATGCTCCTCGCCCTTTATTCCCTGGTCTGGGGAGCTTTCTCATTTTTCCAGGGAGTTGAAGCGAGTCCTCTCGAGGTGCTGTTTCCAGGTATTCCGATGCTTTGGATTCAAAAAGGCTATCTGTTTGCGGTGATACTCGCTTTTCCCCTGACCAACCGTCTCTGGCTGGAGCTATTTCCAACGAAGATTTTACGCAAAACACTTCCTCTGCTCGATCTCGCCTCTTTGGGCTTTGCCTTGACTCTTTTCCTGCCTGGCCCGATCTGGTGGAAATGGTTCTTCCTCTATTTGATTGTGGGCAATGTTTACCTGCTCATGTTATTGATTGCAGTGATTGCGGCGGTCTGGAAGCGGGTTCCCGATGCGTGGCTTTTTGGGGTTGGGCTACTGGTATTTTACAGCACAGTCGCTACGGGCACCCTGCATTTTAGAGGAGAATGGGTGGGGGCAGGGGCGCTCGCACTGGTACTCACAGACTCTTTTTTACTCACCCGTCGGCGCATACAGGCGTTTGATACAGTCGAGGCTCAGCGGATAAAACTACTGCGCATGCAGCACCTCAAAGAAGAGCTTTCCTGCCTCGCTCAGGAAAAGCATCAATCGGAGCGACGCGAAAAACAACTCGCCGCTCTTCTCGACCATCTGGAACAACCCATCCTCGTATTAAACGATGACAATACCGTCTGCTACACGAATCAGAGTCTGAACCAGTTCTGGGGCCATAGCGAACCGCTCCTAGGAAAATCCTGGAGCCAGCTCTGTGTCGAAGAGCGCAACATGGAAAATGGCATGGTCGCGTGTCATTTATATCGGGAATGGGGCACAAATTGGATCGCCGTGGCACAAAAAGTCGACTTGGAAATCGGCAATGAATCCCTGCTCACGCTCTTTTTCCAGAATTCCGTGCGTAGTCCCAACCCAAATCCAGAAAACTTTCCCACACCACCCAATAATGCCCTGGACCCTCACCGGCTCGCCAAGACTATTCTGGAGCAGTCCTTGCAAATCTGGACCCAGTGCACGGGCCTCGACAAAGCAAGTTTCGCGGAAACCTCTTTACTGTGGAAAGTCTACATGGATGCCAACGGCTGGCGCCGCACCCCAACCCTCGACAAATACCTGGAGCTTACCAAAATGCCCCGCTTACCCAAATGGCGCAAAGTTCTCGATTCAGCCGATTTTGTGCTCGCCACCGCCCAGTTCCGCGCCTGGAACGATCCCCAGATCCAAGATCTCAAAGCCCTTCGGGATCAGTTGGAAAAAATTATTTAATCCCATTTTGAGGGCGTTCCCCGGCCATGCCGGGTCGGGGTGGCTCTGGGCTACCCTTCGGTCGGTCCCTACGGGACGGTCTGCGGCCCCCTCCGCCTCCCTAACGCAAAGTCGCGAATTTATGCGAATTTCCCCATTTTGTCGGTTTTGACAGTAGAAAAAAGGGGCTAAATCCAGATTGCTCCTACTACTTTTGTCCCATTTTATATCAAGTAACTGGACGTGCACAATGACATCAAAATCTGTAAGCCTGCTGGTTCTCTTCCTGTCTTTCATCGCCAATGCCGACAACGCCACCCCACAAGGAGTTGCTCCTTCAGGAACTGGGACGAATGCCGATCCTTATCAAATCGATTCGCTTCCCAATTTATTGTGGTTATCCACCAACAATACGGTCTGGAGTGCTGGAAACGAATTCAGGCTCATGAAGGACATCGACGCTTCGGACACCAAGAATTGGAATTCCGATAGCGGGTTC
>JBAXYW010000578.1:0-2580 GCA_041670605.1 Lentisphaeria bacterium | reverse complement strand
AGTAGATTTTGTTATGGGGGTATAAACTTGACATCACCAGAAACATATTTAGTATATTAGTCTATCGATGCATACCCCAACAATACAAAGCCGTTGACAAGTTAAGGAATGCTATGGTGAGGAATGAGGGGCGTAATTAATAGTCTTCAATAGTTTTATAATAAAGCTGTTGTGGATATTTTATCGAGTGCGATCCCCGGCCCGAAGAGCCGGACAGACATAACCCCGGTTGCGGCGCACGCAGTGCGCCGCAACCGGGGGCAAAGACAACTAAAAACTCGTGCCCGGAGTGCGATCCTCGGCTCTCCGGGTCGTTTAAACCACATCGGAACCATATGCTGCAGAGTAACCCTGTTTTGAACCACGCCCAAAGTTTATTATTGAACCACTCCTAAACAATCTTGCATTGCTTATTTCGATATTGCTCCAGCATGCCTTCCCAGGCAGCAAGCATCTCCGGCCAGGAGGATCCATAAATAGCTTTGATGTAGGCCATACTCTCCGCATCATTGTCACTGCCATGCATAAAATTGATGGCTCCGGGAAAACGCAGTTCCATTTCGCGCCGGATTTCATGTTTATAAAAAATATTGCCGTTACTGACAAAGTGATGGATGGCAGCCAGTGACTGACCCTCAATGTTCTGTGGGCAAGGATCATGACAAACAACGGCAATGACGGGAGCGACAAGCAGATACTCTTTATGTTTTGTCCAATCCCCACCACGCGTTTCGCGCATCACACGCCGTTGTTGCTCCGCATCCAACCGCACCTGCGCGAGAAACAGAAATTTTGCCTGCAATGCTTTGATGATCTCGGCATCCGCTGCCGTTTTGACGGCATCTTCGCGGATCAGAAAAACCAGCATATCCTTCAACTTGCCCAATTCCTGTAGCAAAACTGCGGTTTCCCTCGCCAACAATTCTTCATGCCAAGCATTCCGGGTCGGCCATCGCCCAAGCAGGTCATAGGGCATGGCCCAGTTGCGTTGCTGAAGCCATTGGTGAATCGACAGCAGAGTCAGTCTTTCGGGTAATTTTTCCCCGCATTCAGCGGCAGTGCGGGCAAGCTCTTCTTCCAGATCATGAGGAAATTTTGCAGTATTAAGCAAGTCCGTCCCAGTCGGAAGACCACAAAGAAGACCTTTCTGATAAACACAGTGATAAAGTAGCGAATAGAGATAAAGACGGGAGGAGGGACGAAAAAAACGCTTTTCAAAAAGGATACGTTCCTGCAGCAGCTCTGTGCCCAATACGGGGGGGAAGTAAGCGATACGCTTGCAGTCGGTACCTAAACGGATTCCATTGGAATAGAGATCCACCTTGACGCGGCCAGGAAATTCCGCCACAGTACGGCAAAATTCTTCAAGTTGAGCGGATTCCACCAGCATATCGATATCTCCGGTGAAGCTGTTTTCATCCACTCGATTAGCCGGCACTTCTGCAAACCAGCGCAAGACGACATAAGCGATCTTCCGTTGCTCCAGGGCGGCAAAAAAATCATTCAGCCGTCCAATTCGAACATTGGCGCGGCGTTTCTTTTTGGAACGCCGTTTCCATTGAAACAGCAGCCAGCGATAACGAAGATAAGAAAGAAGTTTTTTCATGATTTGACCGCAGACCTGAGTTTTGCCAGAACATCCGCAGGGAGTAAAAGCCCTACACGTTCACGGGTGCTGAGATGACGCGAATTCAGCATGGCCAGCAGCTCATGGAAAACGGCTCGGTTGACTGGCGGAGCAGAAAGCGCAGCATAAGTATTATGGATCATCAACTGATTGCCAGGGTGTTCAAAAGGCCGTTCATTGTATTCGATATAACGAGCCAAATTCATCAGTACAAGGCGAAAATCCCGCGGCTCTACAAACGAACAGCGTTCAAGGTCGATAAGAATAGCCCGCTTGTCCGGAGGGCAGATCATAATATTATTACGCATAAAATCAGGATGATTGATCCCCATTTCATACAAAGCCACCGCAAGAGGAATGGCCACAAGATTTTCTTCAACAGTGAGATTACGCCCACCTTCCAGATAAGCGACAATCAGACCATTACGCACAGGGAACGCAAAACCTTGCTGGTGAAAATATCCCCAGAGTCTGGGAACAGGAAGTTGACTCTGTGCTATGCGCAAATGGCAGCGGCATTCGTCCGGAGCAAAACGCTTGGCACGTAAACGGTCTTTGAAACGCGGCAGCAAATTGATTTTAACAACAAAACGAATCTGCTCACGATTGCTGCCGACATAGAGGAGGCGTTTCTCATCTTTTTTCAGAATTGTTGTCGCCTCGCCAGGGCCGGCAATGGTCTGGGTGACGGCATCCTGGATTACCGGGCAAGCCGGATCAAACCAGAAATCAACGCCGTCGAAGCGGCCATGATAATGAAATGTCGGACAGAAACGATTCATAATTCTGTTTTTAAGTGGAAACCTTGATCGTTTTTCTTCTCTTCAGGAAGGTCTTGCAGATATTTCAGAAGACGCGCAAAAATCGCCAGATTGCGATTTTTGCGTTCGGGATAAAGAGCTAACGTTGCGCGTCGCATGGCTGGCAAAAGTGCCAGTAATTCCGCAGTGCTT
>JBAXYW010000577.1:0-2598 GCA_041670605.1 Lentisphaeria bacterium | reverse complement strand
AGGCGATTTCCTTCCTCGTCCTTCTGGTTCGACCGTTTCAGGAAATCCTCTGTGTTTTCGGCAAAATCGTCTTCATAGATAAAGTCATTGCCGGTATTGTAGGGCGGGTCGATGTAGATCATTTTGACCTTGCCGAGATAGGTCTCCTGGAGCAGCTTCAGGGCATCCAGGTTATCGCCCTCGATAAACAGATTCTTCGTGGAGTCGAAATCCACGCTTTCTTCCCGGCAGGGGCGCAGAGTCTTGGCGATCGGTGCGTTGGCGGTGAGCAGAGCCTCGCGCTTGCCAGGCCAGTTGAGGTGGTAACGTTCCTGTGGGCCTTCCACGATGGACTCGGACAACTCCTGCCGCAGCAGGTCGAAATCGACCGCCAGCTTCAGCTTGCCGCCTTCGCCCTGAGCCTCGGTCACGCAGTTGGGAAACAGTTTGCGGATGCGGGCGATGTTGTCCAGGGTCAGGTTCGGCGAGTGCAATTTGAGTTTATCCATGGTTCTTTCCTTATAAAATATCCACTAATATATTTGGGCAGGAGCTGGTGTCAAACGCTTACGTCCGGATAAGGCCGCAAAAATCTGCTAACGGGCATAATTGTTTGCAGCTGTCGGCTCTCTCTCTGCGTAAGGAGAGTATCTGGCAAACTCAGGGGGAAACCGAGGTGCGCTCGCACAACACAGCACCGCCAATATCATACGCTGGTCTATGCTCTGTCCAATGAGCAGAAAACTTCCAATCGGTCGATGGGCGGTAGATCGCGCAGCGAGTTGGGGAAGGTTACCAGTACCTCGTAGATCAGATCACACCTTCCGGCCTGGCGACCTAAGTGCGGCGTACTGATCTGCTGATGTCTGCGTGCATCTGCCAGTGACCTTGAAGGTTTTGCAATTGTTGAGAATAAACGTTCAAGGCTCGCAATGTGAAGCTGGGATTAGTCATTCGAATTCTCGCATTGGCCGGTAACCACATTGATTTTCACCCATTCGTTGGTATTTCGGAGCCCAACGGCACTCCACTGACCTTCAACGAACAAGTACAGGAAGTCGGCACACATCTTGGCCTTCCCGGTTCGCCGGAAATCTTCGACGCTATCGAACTTCACCGCCGGGCTCAGCAACTCACCCCGTTGCGGTGGTATGCGACACAGTCGTCGATTTCCTCCCTGAGTTCGGAGAGGTTACCGATTTTCCGCCGGTCGTAGAGCGTAGGATAGCCCTCCAGCCGCTCAATGGCGGGCCAATCGGATTCCGGCAGCACGACGAACTCGGCCTTCACGACACCCTTGCCGCCCGGCACGAAGGCAGGATAGCCCCAGCCGGTTTTGTAGAGCGTGCCCTTGATTTTGCAGAGGCTGATGAACGTGGCGTTCCGGCACAAATGACTGTTGGCTTTGCCGCGCATCAGTGTCCCGTATACGATCAGATTCACGGTCTCCATCATTGTCTCCTCTATGGTTTTGGATTTATCTGAAAACGTTTTTTATCCGGAGTAGCCTGACTTTTTCGCGCTCGTTGGCTCCACTTTTATCGGACGTTTTTGGCCAACTGATTTGCTTCATTTTTTTTCCGGCAATGGAACATAGCCAACTGTCCGGCCAAATTTCTCGTAATATTCTTTGGTCTCCCAAGCGGCGTAACCTGCTGTCATCAAGAGCGACAGGAAGGCCTCTGCTGCCTCGTCCGGCTCTGCTGGCAACGTAGCCTCCGCCTACCCGACAACAGCCAGAATGTGCCGCATGTAGGCCACGGCATCGGTTTCAGTAGTGAATGGATTAAGCATCATGCCCTCAACGATTTCGAGGGCAGTTTTACCAGTAAAATAGTCGCCGGTGCATTCGACCGGACGCCCATCCGGGCCGGTGCTATGGATTCTGATGATCAGGATCGCCTCCTTTGGGCTTTGGTGGCGCGTGTCTCTTCTTCCCTCCTGTACTGGTTGGGTTTGTTAGGCGACCATGAGTTTTAACGAAAACCGAGTCAGAGGCTTCGATCCATCAGAATCGACTTGTGGTAGAGCTGATTGTCCAGGCGTTCCGATGCGTAATTGAAGTTGGAGAAGTTACCAGCCACAGTGCTGTCGGTAGAGCAGCCAAGCGTGCGATTTCCGAGAGGAATTCGGCGTGATTGGAAGGCTTTTGCTTGGGATCGAACTGCCCAATTTCCCAGCCAGCAGGCACTGTCAGCATCATGTTTCTATGTCCATATCCCATCATCAACCTAAAAAAAGCAGTTGGATTTTGCAAGAAAACAGTTCGTTGTAACATTGGAACCTGTGCATGCTGTTGCAGAAACCTGCGACAGCTACTTGTGCCTTTTCGTTTTTCAGAACGAAAACGGACTACATTACTTGATGCCGGAGAGAATGCCGGCGTTTCATAGCTTACGCTTGCGTTATAGGGCAAGCGTAAAAGAATCTTCCAGAAATAGCTTATGCAAGGATTGGGTACGTGGGTGTTTGTGGTTCAGGCTGCGTCAAAAGCGAGCTTCAGCTCGCGTTCCCCCTCCCCACAACTTACAACTTACAACTTACAACTTACAACTTACAACTTACAACTTACAACTTACAACTTACAACTTACAACTTACAACTTACAACTTACAACTT
>JBAXYW010000576.1:0-2600 GCA_041670605.1 Lentisphaeria bacterium | reverse complement strand
TACATTATAGGTGCAATAGGTCATTAGACAACAATTACCTGTGATCGCATATTTAAGGCTGCGTCAAGAGAAGTTCGCAATTTTTGGACTCCGGGCAGTGAATTAAGCTGCGTTTAGCAGCAGTGTCTGAATGGATTTTGGATTCAAATATGCTCTAGAAACAGACCAGTCCTCGGCATACTCCATAAGATAGGTCGTCACCAGCCGAAGGTAGGAATCCGAATTGGGAAAGATTCCAACGACGTTAGTCCTGCGGCGAATTTCCTTGTTGAGCCGCTCTAGCATATTGGTGGAAGAGATTTTGCGGGTGTCGAGTTCGGGAAACGCATAGAATGCCAGAGAATCCTCCAGCCCATCCTCCAAGACCTCAATGGCCCTTGGAAAGCGCTTTTCATACCGTTCCGAGAACTGCCTTGCCCGCTGGCGGGCCAACTCAGCAGAAGGCGCCAGCCAGATTTCTTTCAACTGCGCCGCAAAAGCGTCTTTCTCCTTCTGTGGTACATGAGCCAGAATGTTCCGCATAAAATGTACCTTACACCGCTGCCAGGAAGCGCCGGGAAAACTCTCTCGGATAGCGGCAATCAGCCCCTTATTGGCGTCGGAAACCACCAGAGATGGAGTTTCCAGCCCTCGCTGCTTTAAGCTTTGAAACAGCTGAGAGTAACTTTCTTTGGATTCCTCCATCATCGGCTCCACAGCCAGTACCTCTCGCTGCCCGTGCGCATTGACGCCGCAGGCAACCAGCACCGCCATGCTGACGACGCGGCCATCCACGCGGACTTTCTCGTACAGTGCATCCGTCCATATAACAGGATAGCGCCCTGCCAGGGACCGGCTGCGGAAGTCCTGCACCTGCTCGTTCAGGCCTTTTGTCATTTCGCTGACCTGGCTTCGGGAGAGATTCTCAATTCCCAAACTTCGGGCCAGCTTCTCCATCTTTCGGGTGGACACGCCCTGTACGAACGCCTCCTGAATGACCTGAATCAGCGCCGCCTCGCTGCGCTTACGCTCTGTGACAAAAAACGGGATGTATCCACGGCTGCGCAGCTTGGGCACCATGAGGTACATTGTTCCCATGCGGGTATCCAGCCGCCGGGGGCGGTAACCGCAGCGATAATCGCTGCGGGATGGGCTGTGTACATTCTTTTCCGCGCCAACGATGCCTGAAACTTCCGCCTCCATGAGCTGTGCGCACAGCCACTCCAGCATGCTGAGCATCGGGTCCGGCTCCGTCATACATTTGAGTAGCAATTCCGTGAGACCTGTGATATTCTTTCCTTGAGCCATTGGGTGACCACTCCTTCTTTGAATGTCTTGACACCATTCATTTTACCGGAGTCCCAATGGCTTTTCTATGCCTTCTTCAAATTGCGAACTTCATTATACACGACCATATTTAATCTTGACAGAAAAAGGTTACAGCAGTAAACTTCATGTAGGCTACAGGTGTAAACTAAAAGGAGAATTCATCATGAATGTTCTTGCCGGTAAGATACGGGATTCTGAGCTGGAGGTGATGCGCGTACTTTGGGAGGCACAAGATGCGCTACCCTTGATCGAAATCCGCTGCAATCTCTCCACGCGCTGCGGCTGGGAGGACTCCACCATCAAAACCCTGCTGCGTAGGCTGCAAGCCAAGGGAGCTGTTCAGCTGGAACGGCGCGGCGTGTATCGCGCGGTTGTGACGGAGGGAGAATATAGTCAGTGGTCCACACATACATTTGTCGATAAGCTGTTTGCAGGAAGCGCGAAAAAGCTAGTCGCCTCTCTGGTTTCCGGCGGGCTGCTCAGCGAGGCCGATATCCGGGAATTATCCGAGATGTTCAACGAGGAAAACCGTCATGAATGAGATGCTGAAGCTCATTGTATCGCTTTCCTTGTCCGGGTCTATTCTGGCATTGCTGCTTTTAATCGGGACGCCCTTGCTGAAGGGCAGGCTGTCCGGGACATTTTCTTACTATATCTGGTTGCTGGTTTTGTTGCGGCTGGTAGTGCCGGTCACCGCATCCGTCAATTTAATGGATTCCCTGCTTCACATGGAGAAGGCAACCATAACCAGCACACTGTCCGAGCCGGCATCCAGACAGACGCAGACAAACAATCAAAGCGCTACAGATCAACAAACCTCAGTAAATATCCAGCCGGAAGGTACTCAAGCGCCGCAGATAAACGAAACCGCTGAAGACAACTCTTCTGAAAACGCGAGAGAGCAGTTGACCCTCTGGGAGTTGGTCCAAAACAATCTATTCTGGCTTTGGCTTGCCGGGGGCGCTTCGAGTCTGGGGTGGTTTATTTTAGCTTACAGCGTTTTCTCCACGCAGATGCGGCGTTCCTATGTCTGCCCGGATGACGCAGATATTGCTGTTTTTGAGCGTCTGCGGGGCAATGACCGAAGAATTAGACTTGCCTGCAGCAATGGTGCCTCCACACCCATGCTGATCGGCCTTTTACGCCCGACTATCATCCTTCCCATGTGTTCCTATGTAAAAAACGGAAAAGGAAGTGAGCTTTACAACATTCTCCGGCACGAGTTGACCCACCACCGCCGCAAAGACATTCTTTATAAATGGTTTATCGTGATTGCGACGTCGCTGCATTGG
>JBAXYW010000575.1:0-2613 GCA_041670605.1 Lentisphaeria bacterium | reverse complement strand
TACCGAGTTCTCGCATCCGCTATTCATCGTTTCCCGCTAATTTTACTACCACAAAAAAATATCAAAAAAAATCATTTTTTACACCAGACTGACATTTCAGCCTGTTTTTTAATCCAATCATAAAATATGGCCATCATTGCAATCGGGATGTCAGATTAAATGCACTTGATAACATTTCAGGTGGTGCATTTACTTTTTCTATTTGCTCCCCGCAAAAAAAAACCAATCCGACTTGACTTCATTAGCTTTCACGTTTATAATTAGTATTGGCAAACGTTTGCCGTTTTTTTTAATTAAGGAACATGATATGACTTTACGTGAATTATCGAAGCGGACTGGTTATTCTGTTTCGGTTTTATCCCGTGCTTTGAATCCGAATCCTGATGCCTCGTGCAACATATCTGCGTCGACTCGGTTGAAGATTCGTCGTTTAGTGGATGATCTTGGTTTTCGTCCGAATCGTTTGGCGTCGTGCATGCGTCGTAGCAAAGTTCCTTCGCTTGGAATATTTTTGCCGATGTACACTGGTTCTCTGATAACAGACGCGGTTTTTGGAATATCCCGTGCGGCTGCAGAGCGGAGTCTGCCCTTGAATTTTTATTTTGGGGAATACAGGGCCTACTGCATGTTTTTAGAGCGGATGATTGGTGAGGGTTGCACTGGCATCATAGCGGGAAGCAACATGATTCGCGGCAATGATTCGGCTGATATTGACTTGCAGAAACGTTACATGGATGCCGGGGGCAAGATGGTTTTTTTCAATGAGCATCCCACCTCATTGCCCAAAGGGGATAGGGAGGTGCAGTCTTATTCGGTCTTGTCCTATGATGATTATGCCGGTGGGAAGATGGCAGCAGCTCATCTGCATTCACAACATTGCCGGAATCTGTTGTTTGTCACCCTGGGGACGTCACCATGTTACCTGCAAAGGCAGGCTGGTTTTGAGGAGTACTGCCAGAAGCACAAATTGTCCTGCAGGATCATAGAAGGCTGTGATATGGATTATTACAACCGCAAATCCTGCCCGGTTTTTTTCCCGGAGCTGCTGTTTTTTTTGAAGGAGCATGCGAAAGAGGTGACCGGTCTTTTTGTTCCATCAGACTACATGCTGCTGGATATCATGGTACATTTATCGACAGCCGGACTGCAAATTGGCAGGCAAGTTCTTCCGGTTGGTTACAATTTCAGTGATTTCACGGGTTGCATCAGCGGATGGACCTTCGCCACTCTGCAGCAAGATTTTGTCAAAGAGGGACATTTGGCAATCACCATGCTGGAAGAATTGATGGACGGAAAAAATGGGAAGCAGGTGCAATTGCAGCCGCAATTGCGACTCTGCAATCAGCCTAAAGAGGGTTGAGAGCAGCAGGCAAAGGAAAAACCATGAACATCCAACATCCAGTTTATGATTATGTTTTTCTGTCCGATCCGCAGTCACAGGCTACATACCTGATTGAACTTTCCGGGCGGGTGCGCCTGTATCAGGAAGACGATGTCTGTGGCTTGCCCGAGAAACGCAAAGAACAGGACTTGCCCTGCCTCTTTCAGATACGGGATTTCCTGTCCGGGTCCATTACCCGTTCCTGGCGGGAAGGCTGGCTGCCCATCCTGGATTTGCAGGAGCCGTCCGGTAAATGTCTGAGTCTACTGTGCAATGCTGACGAACTGTGGGTGCATGGCGAACAAACCGCACACTCTTATCCAACAGGGGAAAAGCTGCCGGAAGAAAAGTGGTGTTCGGGCGTGGAAAAAATCACCCGGTATTGGCAGTCCTGGCTGAATAGTGGGCTAATGCTACCAGATTTGCATCCGCATCTTGATGCCGCCTGGCGCAGTTCACTGGTGCAGACCCGGTGCGCTTTCCAGGGACGCCATCCCAAATATGGTGTCGAGAAATATGCTGAGTACCGTGCCGATGCTTTTCCCCCGGGCTTGATCAGCCTCTGCGATACCCTTAATCTGTTCAAACATTATCAGGAAGCCCGACTGCTTGCTGAGTATTATCTGCAACGTTTTGTGCGCGCAGATGGCAGCTTGGATTATTACGGGCCGGCCATGTCAGAATATGGGGAAATCCTGCAGCTTTTCGCTGAGTTAGCCGATGCTCCCGGCGGAACTGAGTGGCTGCAACAGCAATTGCCGCAAATCCGAAGAATGTTGTTTTATCTGTATGATTGCTTCAATGCATGGATGCATCCCGGCTCGGATTCCGGTTTATGCTATGGCAGTCCGGAAGCCGACACCCGGGATGACCGGGGTGTTTACCTGCATAACAATATGCAAATTTGCCGCGGTTTTCTGAGTATGCTGCCCTGGCTGAAAAAGCTATCAGAGCCGGAAATGTATATGGAAGCGGCCGGTATCAGCGACCTGATCCGCAGGCGCCTGCAAAAAGTTCTGGACACCTATCGCGGTCGATTCCCCTTCATGCCATACCGTCTGGAACAGACCGGGCCGATCACTTCTTTCACGGACAGCCTAGATCATGCTTATGCGAATTATCGCTATTACCCGGAAATGCTGGCGAGCGGCCTATTAACTGCGGAAGACAGCCTGAAGATTATCGTTGCCAGGGAAAAATTGGGTGGGGAGCATTGCGGCATGACGGTATTG
>JBAXYW010000574.1:0-2614 GCA_041670605.1 Lentisphaeria bacterium | reverse complement strand
TGGAATCAGTGGCGGTATACTTCCATGCTGACGAACCCCACTACGCATATTCGCAATATTGCAGGCAACTCCGTGTTTGTATTGCAACGCAATCTCAAAAATGTGATCGGATCTGTTTTTGAGCCTGCCGCCGTAAAAAACAAGGCAGAGCGCACAAAGTCTGTGCTTAACCCGCTGTCCAAAGCGGATACTGCCCTGAAAGATTACGCGCAATCGCAGTATGCCGCAGACCAAGAATCGGCAATGGGAATGGGCAAGTATTCTGACCGAAGCAAGACAATGCGGGAAATTCAGGACAAGCGCAAGATATGGGGCAAATCTCCTGTACAGAAAATAACTGATTTGAACACAGGCGCTCTGGATGCAGAAGATGTATGGTTTAACCGTCCGGCTTACACACAGAGTTTTGCAGAAGCTTTGAAAGCAAAGGGCGTATCTGCGGAGGATATTGCCAACGGCACAAAAACAGACATCGTAGAAACCGCAAGAGCATATGCGATTAAAGAGGCGCAGAAAGCAACATACCGAGACAGCAACGAATTTTCGGATTGGGTGTCTGGAATCGGGAAATATCACGGAGAAAATAAGTTTGCTAAGTCCGCATCAGTTGCTATGGATGCTGAATTACCATTCCGCCGCACACCTGCAAATATTTTAGCGCGTGGCGCGTTTGAGTACAGCCCGCTTGGATTTGCAAAGGCTGTTACCTATGACGCGGTACAAGTCAAGCGCGGGAAAATGGATGCTTCTGAAATGGTAGATCATCTTTCTTCTGGGTTGGCGGGTGTCGGGATTTTTGGGTTGGGTGCATTTCTTAACGCTCAACAGCTTTTAGTGTTAAAACCCGGCGGGGACGATGATAAAAAGGAGGGCTTTTTAAAAAGTCTGGGAGCGCAGGATTTCTCCTTGCAAATCGGCGACAAATCTTATACGGTAGATTGGCTCTCCCCGTTTGCCATGCCACTATTTGCTGGTGCGGCAATGTATCAAGCGTGGGAAAACGGCGGAGGATTCTTTGGCAGCTTCTTAAGCGCTTCTGCGAGTATTACAGATGCGTTATTGCAAACATCCATGTTGTCCTCTATTGACGATATGTTAGATAATATTTCTTACGCGCAGAGCAAGCCGTGGTATGTGGTATCCCGCACTCTGACCTCATACCTTTCGCAAGCCGTCCCTACGCTTGGGGGGAAGATCGCATCCGCCGCTGACGATACCGTCCGCAAGGCGTTTACGCAGAGCGGGGAAAGCGAAGTGGTCAGCGACGCTGATTACTTCAAACAAAGCATCATGAAAAAGATACCCGGCGCACGCAACCAGCTCCAACCCATGGTTGACCTGTGGGGCAACGAAAAGTCTAATGGTGATCTCGCACAACGATTGATCCAGTCTTTTGCTTCACCCGGGTATTATAGCAAAATTGACACCAGTTCTCTCGCGAAGGAACTGACGCGTTTGGGCGATACGCTGGGCAATTCCACTATTTACCCTTCGGCAGCCAGCAAAACATTTAACTATACACCTGCCGATGGTGGCGAAAGCAAATCTATCAACCTGACCGCCGATCAGTACACAAAGTACGCAAAGAGCCTTGGAAAAACGCGATACAGTTTACTAAATGAGGCTGTTTCTTCCGACTATTACCGTTCCATGAGCGACACGGAAAAGGCAGATTATATTTCCTCCGTTTACGCCTATTCCAATGCTATGGCGAAAGAATCCATTGTCGGGCATACCTCAAAGGATGCGTGGCTCGATGAAGCTACGGCCGCAAAGAGTACCCTCGGCGTGTCAACGGCTGCATATATCGCCCTGCATGAAAAGTACGGGGCATCTCTAGTCGGAACTAAGCTGGAAAAGGTCAAAACCGCAGTTGCCTCGGGTGTGCCTATCGACGAGTACATGAGCATTAAGGGCAGCCTTGATGTAAATGGGAACGGCAGCGTTTCACAGAGCGAAGCGCAAACGGTGCTTAACAAATCTGATCTGTCGAAACAGCAAAAAGACGTTTTATGGGTGGCCATCAGCAAGGCGTGGAAAGCAAACCCGTATAAGTGAAAGAGAGCCAGCCTTTAAAAGGCTGGCTCTTCATATTCTACGTATTTTTTGTATGTCCCGTGTGGGTTCGGTCGTTCGCGTACAACGCGGACTTCCAACCCTACGGAGGATAGGATGGCACACAGCTCCCGGCGGTCTTGCTCCGATTCAACGGGGAACGGAATTCTATCCCACATTGTTTTTAACCGCCTCCTTCCCTGACAGCTTGTCCTTTCCGTCACTCACGCTTACGACTCTTACTTTTCCAAGCGGCTCAAGCCGCATAGCCACGGCCTCTTTCGTTCCTAAAGCGTCGTCACCATCAATGTCTATTGTTATTCTGTACACTTCTGCGCCTCCAACTTTCCGTATTTTCTCAGCCACAGCACCGCCTTTTTGTTGTTGCGCATAGTGGATATAAGCTTTTCAGCGGACGTGAGAGCATCGAAGATTTCTTCGGGAGTTTTTTCAGCGTCTTCATAAGCGGCAAGGCGTTCCCATCCGTTTTGTCTTAGCACTGCTTTTTCGCCGGGATTCTTCGCTTCAATAATCCCAACAAGATTTGTTGCGCCAGTTA
>JBAXYW010000573.1:0-2614 GCA_041670605.1 Lentisphaeria bacterium | reverse complement strand
TTTCCATTTTTCCATGAGTTCCGGCAGCTTCAGCTGTTGCAGCTGCAATAGCCGGAGGCGGATTTCGGCGTTGTTGCTTTGTTCGTTCATTATGGTTCTCCTTGTGCTTGACGCCTGTGTCGGCGCTTGCTTTACAGAAAGCGCCCCGTCGGGCTTAAGCAAGTGCTATTGCCCCCTATATCTGCTATTTTACGACCACCGGCACTTTCGCTCCGGCGCGGCGGAGGATGGCGGCGGCAAGGATCTGAAAAAGAATATGAAGCTTGTCGGGTTCGGGCATAAGAAAATCCTTTCTGTGAAAAAATTGCGTTAATAGTGGGAACAGCATTTGCCATGTCGCACAAGCTGTGCTTTATGTATAGGCAGGTCAAACCAAAAGGAGGCCAGCATGGCACTTGAAAACATCGAAGTCGGAACCCTCGCCCTAGCGAAGGTCGGTCGCAATGCAATCGAAGTCGAAGTCATCGCAATTGAAGATGGCACCTGCCTGGTCCGGAACAGAGCCGGAAAAGAGTTCCGTACCCGCCGAGTCGAACGAATTCCGGCACCGGCACACGTTGAGATGCCCGTAGCGGCGCTCCATGACGTGCCGGAAACCGCAGCGGCCAGACCGGGCGAAAAGCATATTAGCCTGCTCGAAGCGGCTGTTCAGGCCTTGCGGATGCAAGCGGCAGGTACGGCACTCAACAGCCGCGAACTCATTGAGCTGGTGACTCAGTTGGGACTGTGGACGCCGACCGCCTGCAAAACTCCCGAGCAGACGCTCTATGGCGCCATCTTCCGTGAAATTGCAACGAAGGAAAATCCGCGCATCCGCAAGAGTGAAAAGCGCGGGCTGTTCGAATACGCTCTCTAAGCAAAGCGCACACTGCACGCCTCCGGACTTCAATGCCCGGAGGCTTTTTTTCGTCTATGCCAATGCTGTCAGTGACCGTCATACTGTGACGCTCATCCAGTATTGTCATTTTTTGCCGGGGTGTTGATTTGCGACACACCCTTTTCGTCTGCATCGAGACGGACAAGACTGGACCAAGGATGGCCAAGTTCAAGAATCCTGGCTCCGTTATTTTCGAAAAAGCGCGGCTGGCCGTCCATCTCAACAATTTTACGCCGTAGAGGGTGCTCATACTGTGAGCATCCTTTTTGTCTACGCCGGACATTCGGGCGTCCACATGCTGTTGCGGATTCCCTGGACTCTTCCAGTTGTTTGAATGGGGGTGGTATTTCACCACCCCCTTTGCACTTTGCCTGGCTTACCGAATGACCGCCGGTATTATCAACAGTCACTTTTTTTGTCAGCGTCCACAGAGTGCAATGATCTCGCGGATGGAGCTCTCGACGATGGGGTAGCGTTTCACGACCCCATGGCAATGTCTGTTCATCGCGTCTGCGAAGGATGAACAAATAGAAACCGTTTCGCCCACAATGGTTATTTTTAGCTCGCCGAGAGGATGTCCATAGTATGGACATCCTTTGCATTCGCACCGGACAGCCATGGAATATTTTACGATTTCATCCATTGGCGTTTGCTCCTTCTTTGGCAGCTTGTTCTTCAATCGTTGAGATGTATTTTCTGTTTATCGCTACCTTCGCATCTGGCTGGCGACTGTGAAGAATGAGCGAGTAGAAACCATTCTCGTTAACAATTGCTTTTCAGTAGTTTATCTGAATTCCATCAGTAATAGTGATGGAACTCTTTTCCGTTCTCTCTGAGGGTGCTGAGCGCTTGACCGATATTGTCCAGCCCCAACACCCCGTATAGATCTAGGGGGTAGCGTTTCACGACCCCCTTTACACTTTGCCTGGCTTACCGAATGACCGCCGGTATTATCGACAGTCACTTTTTTTGTCAGCGTCCACAGAGTGCAATGATCTCGCGGATGGAGCCTTTATGGAAAAGCCGGGAGTTCCATCATTATTAGTGATGGAACTCACTTCTACCGCATTGCGATTGAAACTGCCGGTGATGGGGTGGTATTTTGCCACCCCATCGCAATGAAGTTTCAGCACATTCGCCGAATCCCTGGATTTCAGCAGAACTTTCTTGAGAGTCCGGATCAGATTCGTTAGCGATTGCCTTGCAGGCTTTTCTCGGAGTTCCATCATTACTAGTGATGGAATTATTTTCGTTCTCTTTGAGGGGGCTCATACTGTGAGTACCCTTTTCATCGGCAGCAACATTTTTGCCTGCACGGCGATCATTGCGCTCGCCAAACCGCTCACGGCCGACCTCAATCACCCTCATCATTTGCTGCTCGCCGGAGGGGGTGTTTATTAGACATACCCCCCTTTCATCATCATCAAGGTATCGGGTTGAATTGGCCTGCAGTTTGATTTCCAGCACCTTGCATACGTCTTTGGCCACAAACCACAGCTCGCCATCCCGGTCGATGATCCGCGCAGGGCAATCGTTGGAAACGTTCACGATGTCATTCGTTCGTGTTGCTCCTTTCTATGAATGATCCACCTGATCCGTCAGATCGGTTGAAGAAAAGAATACAACCATTGGGGAGTGCCCCATTACCGTCGAACAAACAAAATTACATGCTTAAGATTTGAAAAATGGCAAAGTATGGTTATATCTTAAGCTGAATATACAATCATCTTGGCAATC
>JBAXYW010000572.1:0-2617 GCA_041670605.1 Lentisphaeria bacterium | reverse complement strand
CGAAGAAAAAGAAGAAACGGATGGATCTCCATGAAATCCTGATTAAGACACACAATTATGGGTCGTTGCTTCATGGGACTCCCTGGATGACAAATTTGGCGCCAATTCGAGTGGTCATTGACACCATAAAACGGAGGTGTCCGAATTAGCTGCCGCAGGCTCTGCGGCACCATGGTGTGATCACAACTATTACGATATAAACCAATTGCAGATGAATTTCCCGGCCCGGAGGGCTGCACAGGCATAACCGGGAGAGACGCACGCAGTGCGCCACAACCCGGGGTAAGAAGTCCCACTAAAACCAGCGCCAGGAGGGCGCGACCTCTGAAGATATGATAGTACGGTTCAGCTCATTTTGTTCTGTATCTTCAATCGTGCCGCGAGCTATAGAGTGCCGGCGTCCTCGCTTGCTGACTATTCGTGAAATGCCCTTTTAGGGCATCGTTTGTTTGCGTTCAGTAGCCCCGGACGTTGCCCGGGGCTAAGATGAAGCTGCCCCTTTGGGGCTTGGGTTGCGGTGGTGCGGCGCTCGCAAGCGAGCGCCAACAGAACGGGGACGCGGGCTGTACCCACTAAGTGCTTGGTACTTGGTGCTTGGTACGAAATTGCTGGTCGGCAAGTTAGGTAATGGTTTTTATCTAGCGTTAGGATTTCTTTCCTCTAGCCCTATAGCGTAAGCGTGAGCTATGGAACACCGGCGCTTTATATCCAGCGACATTTTTTATCCGGGTTCATTTGGGTTCGTCTATTTGTTTGCTGGAAGAAATTCTATTGATTATGCGCTTTTTATCAACTTTAAGGTCGTGAAAAAGGCTAAAGAAGGTAGGTCAGACAAAAGGTGTCCAGGGCTCGGGCATATACTTGACAATGTACACTTCTCAAGTCTTTGGAAAATATATTGCGGCGCTGTAGTAACGAGTTTTATCAACAAAAAGGAGACGGAATGAAAACGGAAAAATTTAAAACAGTTGTCTGGCCACAAAAAGGAGTAGCAATCCATCCTGTTATCGAGGCGAAAAATACCCGGGAAGCCCGTCTGACCATCAAAGCACTATTTTCTGATGCGAAATTGATCGGAGCGGTGATTAAAACCAAGTAGTCAAGAGCTTATGCCGTATTGGCGCATAGCCGGGAGGATATTCCCTTCACGAGACAAGCGATCGATATGGAGTGCAGCGGTTTGCTGGCGCTTTGAAAGCGGGAGCGGGGAAGCGAGCTGAATCGTTCAGAAGCGTGCAGTGGCAAAATTCAGCAGTGCACTCCAGTTTTCCGGGAGGAAACTGTGATTCCCAATCCGTAGATAGTAAGCGACTTGGTCACCAATCAGCTTTCCGGGCTCCGGAAACTCTGAGGTCTGCAAACCTTGCCTGTTGAAAATTCTCCAGGCTTTTGAGGCATACCTTGCAGACAGGAATTCTCCCCTCGGATCCGCATAGATATCTTCTGTTGCGCTGGCGATATAAAGCAGCCGTGGTGCGATTGCCGCCAACAAAAAATGTTGATCAACCGGGCAGTCCGCATCGTGTCCAGAGTACTGTGCAAAACGGGCTCGCATCCAATGCGGATTCCATTGATTGATCCACTCATAATTTTCGCCAAAATAGCGGTGCGCCAATTTTGCTCCGCAGGTACCGGAGCAATTTGATACGGTCAGCGCAATGCGGGGATCATTAGCTCCGGCCCATAATGCGGTTTTTCCCAGCCTCGAATGACCGTGAACAATGATTTTATTTGCATCGAGCTCCTCCTGCGCTGTAAGACAATCGACGACTCGCAGGATCCCCCAAGCCCAGGCGCTGATCGAGCCGCTTTCGCGTTCTGGCGAATTCCACTGTTCCGGGGAATAAAACAGCCGCATGATGCTTGCTTCAAAGCCATCCGGGCGGTCTGGATAGAGATCGTAGTAGCCAAGTGTCGCTGTGGCAAAGCCGCGTTTCAGCACCCGTTCAAATTCCCAACGCTGTGCAAGAAAGCCGCGTTTGTCCTCCCCTGCCCGGTTGTCCTCATAACGGATTGTGCCAAGCGAAGGATAAGGCTCAAATGGGTGAAAGGTGACACCAGGATCGCTTGTTGTGGCGATATTTCCCCTGAAGTTCAAACCAAAGAAGACCGGGACTTTCCCTTTGCGATCTTTCGGAATGTACAGCAGCAGGTGCAATTTGCGCTCCCTGCCGTGATGGCAACAGACAATGTCAAGTTCCCGCCGGATGGCCCATTCACCAAATGCAGTTCCCTCAGAGGTGATTTCAAAGCGAAGTTCTTCGCAAGGAGGTGGAATCACGCCGTACATATGCCGGACGAACTCCGACAGCAATTTTGGGCGGATTTTACTTTGGAACTCGTCAGGCGTCGTAGTCTCAGCAAAGGGAAACGCCGGAACCACATACTTGCCAACTGCGGCTTCATCCAAGTTCATCCGCTCAGCCTTAGCCTGTGTTTCCGGAGGCAGATTTTCGGATGCAAATCTCTTTTCCTTCATCTCCATTCCTCTTACTATTTTAGCTTCTTCACCATAATTTGTGGGTGAAAATTAGAAAAGATTGATTTCATAATTCTTATTTTCAAGGACTTAGAACTTTTTTGCATCACCAAAAATTGGACTCTGAATTTTTTGGGT
>JBAXYW010000571.1:0-2624 GCA_041670605.1 Lentisphaeria bacterium | reverse complement strand
TCTTTTAATAAAGCGAGGTTTTTCTGTTCCAGAATCAATCGCACATCGTGTTCACTGACTTTGCGCTGATCATAAGACAGCAGCAAAGTGTGCCGTTCCTGCAGGCTCGGCATAAAAGCACCCAGAATGCCAGCCAAGTCCCGTTGCGCTGGAGCGGCCTTGCGCAACGCTGCACAAAGAGCATCCCGTAATTGCTCCGGGGAGCATTCCGGAGGCTGCTGCAAAATCGGCGGCGGAGAGCTGCTTTCTTCCGTAAAATCGCTTTCTATTTCCATCTCAAAACCAGTCTCTTGCAGAAAAGAATCCGCAGTGGCTGGGGAATCCGGAAGACATTCTTCTGCCTCGAAGGACTCTGCCTCAGAAGTCTCTTCGGATGGCAAGTCCACGAGTGGTACAAGTTCCGTTTTTCTTTCACCCTGAGGAAGAATAATGGGTGCTGGTTCCTCCGAGGGAGACTGCGTTGCGCTGGCTGGCGGACTCGCTTGTGCCAGCGGTTTCACAGCCGACTCCGCGCGTGCAAGCAGTTCCGGAGAAAGCGGGGGGAGAAGGATCTGTTTACGCGGTTCCGGCATCTGTTCCCGCGGCAGAATCCCACTCATCACATTGAGTTGCGTCATCACTTCATCAAGCTGAACACTGTGCGCTTCCGTAATAACGCGGCAGAGCACGACTTCCAGATAAATCCGTTTGTTCAGAGCAGTCCGAAAGCCCCATTCCTGAGCGACCATCGCTTGCAATACCCGTTGCACCAGTTGTGCATCCAAGGCTTTGCCGAGATTTTCCAGCTCGGCCAATTCACTGGCGCTGACTTCCAGAAAGCGTTTTGCGTCCTGGCAGAGGGAAGCGATCATTACATTCCGGAGATAGCCGATCAAATCATCGAAAAGGCGTTCCAAGTCCCGTCCGCTGTCCGACATTGCTTGTAACACCAGCATGGCACGGTTCAAATCATTGCCCAGCACAGCCATGGCGAGTTCCCGCAATTCGCTGCCGGAAGCGATGCCAAAGACGTCAATAACATCCTGTTCCCGGATCAGCTCGCCTTCCTGCAAGCCGCCACAAAAGGCGATCATCTGGTCGAAAATCGATTGCGCATCGCGCATCCCGCCATCCGCAGCCCGGGCAATCGCAGCCAGAGCCTGGTCTTCCACTCGGACTGCCTCGCCATCCGCAATCTGACGTAAACGTTGCACGATCAACGGAACCGGAATCCGTCGCAGATCAAAACGCTGACAACGCGAAATAATGGTCGGCAATACCTTGTGCGGTTCTGTCGTGGCAAAAAGGAATTTCACATGTTCGGGCGGCTCTTCCAACGTCTTTAACAAGGCATTCCAAGCCGCCGTCGAGAGCATATGCACTTCGTCAATAATATAAATTTTAAACCGGCTTTTGCTTGGCGAATACAATACGCTGTCCCGAATATCCCGGATATCTTCCACCTTGTTATGGGAAGCGCCGTCGATTTCAATGACATCGAGCGAGTTGCCTTGGGCAATTTCCAGACAATTGTCACATTGGCAGCAGGGTTCTCCTCCCTGTGGATTTCGGCAGTTCAGGGCTTTGGCAAAGATTCTGGCGGAAGTGGTTTTCCCGATTCCCCGGGATCCGACGAACAGATAGGCGTGCCCGATTCGGTTTTGTATGATGGCGTTTTTTAGCGTCCGCCCGATATGTTCCTGTCCTACGACTTCAGCAAAAGTCTGCGGGCGCCATTTGCGTGCCAGGACCTGGTAAGACATTTGCACCTCCTGAGCCGGAAAAATAACTGAAAAAAAAGTCATGCCGCCGATTTCGGGGAAACTGGCACCCAGGTTGGCTGCTTAGGGCTGCTTGGTTCCCCATCTGACCCGGTTCACACCCTTCCTGCCGCACAGATTCCGAAACAGACGGCATGACATAATGATAAATATATCTGAACTTTCTAAAATAGCCAATCAATAAACCCCATTTTTCTCGCTGAAGATGCCGGCTGAAAAACTGCAAAAACAAAAAAAACAATCGGTCATCCCCCTCCCGTTTTCTTTTTGTGGTGCACTTTTCACGCGCGCGTCCACATTAGGGTAGGAGGCCCCCCGGTTGGGTGGGCTGGCTGATTTCTGCGTGACAAAGAAAAAATAGCTTGCCGGAGTAACTTTTCAAGCAGAATCATACACTATCATAAAAAGTCATGGAGGCTCCATGAAAGTGTAGGAATTTCAATGAAAGTGTAGGAATTTCAATGAAAGTGTAGGAATTTCAATGAAAGTGTAGGAATTTCAATGAAAGTGTAGGAATTCCAGACTTCTTGACCTCGGGAAAAAAGAGTTTGTGGGGAAACCTGTTTTCCTTGTGGCTTTAGAACATCGTTTTCTGGTCAAAATAATCGTATAGACATCAAAAACACCATAGGGAAAACGTTCTTTGCCACAACCCTTTTTTCCTCGATGATTTTCAGAAAAACGGCTTGTGTTTGTTTTTAATTAGTTTCTGTAAAGGTTTTTATAAAATTTTACGCACCTGACAGAGATCAGGAACTCTGAATTCCAATGAAAGTGTAGGAATTCCAATGAAAGTGTAGGAATTCCAATGAAAGTGTAGGAATTCCAATGAAAGTGTAGGAATTCCAATGAAAGTGTAGGAAT
>JBAXYW010000570.1:0-2634 GCA_041670605.1 Lentisphaeria bacterium | reverse complement strand
TCCTTGTCGCGGTAATAGGTGAAATCCGGCGCGATCCCAGCGTTGCTGTGGCTTTTCAGGATTTCCGCAAAACACCAGCTTTCAAAAAAATGTCCCGCTGCCGCCCCGTTCATCAGCGTTTCCGGCGTGAGCCAGCTGGTCAGATACGCCGCCAAGCCAGTGTCGAGCATATACACCTTCGGGGTGGAAATCATTTGCCGGTTGCGGTTTTTCATATAGGGATACAGCAGTTTTACCAGTCCGGAGGTTTCCAGAATCGAAAGATAACCTTTTGCCGTCGGCTGACTGACCTCGGCATCGCGCGCCAGACTAGAATAGTTCAGCATTTGCCCGGTCCGCGCCGCTACCGCCTTCAGAAACGCATAAAAGCGGTGTTCGTCGGCAACCTGCGTCAACGCTCGGACATCGCGGGAAAGATAGGTTTGCAGATAGGATTGGTAAAAACGCACCCAGTGTTTTTCCGGATGTTCCGCCGTGGCCAGTTCGGGGAACGAGCCGCGCCAGATGTGAGTGAAAATTTCTATCGGCGAGACCGGTTCCGCCGATGACGCGAAATCCCGGTCCGGCCCAAAAGCACCATCATCGCGTCCGACCAGTTCCGCCTGGGAGAGTCCGTAAAGATTGAAAATCCCGATGCGTCCGGCCAGCGATTCTGACACGCCTTTCATCAGTTCAAACTGCTGCGAACCGGTCAGCCAAAACAGACCATGTGCCGATTGCGGATCGCGGTGCCGAGCTTCGTCGATGATCTGCTTGATGTACGGCAGAAGTTCCGGCGCATATTGGATTTCGTCAATCATCACCGGCGGTGGATTGTTGGTCAAAAAAAGCCGGGGATCTTCCCTCGCCTGCATGCGCGCATCCAACGGGTCGAGGGAAACAAAGCGCCGTTCCGGTTCGGCGTTGTTGCGCAGGAATGTGGTTTTGCCGACCTGCCGAGCTCCAGTTACCAGCAAAGCCGGGAAAAACGTATTGGATTCCAGAAACGTCCGTCTCAAGTTTCGTTTGATATACATAAATCCTCCACCAATTCAAAGTTTATTTTTAATATAGCGGGCGCGGCAAAAACATCAAATGAATTAGCTGCCAATTCAAAAGATATTTTTGAAATAGTAGTATTATTACGATTTTTTACGGCTTCGCCTCCGATTTCTTGGCGGAACAGGAATTTTTCCAAAACAGCGTCCTATCCGGAAATTCATCTGCAGGGCAATTTCCCATTTTTGAGAAAGAAGTAAACGATTTTGGCAGGAATTTTCATCGGGCGAGACCGTCTGCAAAAAATGCCCCGCCGTAGCTCGCGTAGCGAGCGAAGGCGGGCCGTTCCAACAGCAATCTAGCTCACGCAGTGAGCGAAGGCGGGCAGAAATGCTCGCGACATCTAAAGCGGCTTTTTTTGTGTCAAGGAGGTTAATATGCCGAAATATTATTACGTCTACCTCCTGAAGGATATTGCCACGGAAACCCATCATTACACAGGCTTTACGGAAGATTTGGCCGATCGCTTGGCGCGTCACAACCGCGGACAAGTTCCGCATACTGCGCCGTTTGCACCGTGGCGCATAGAAACCTGCATTGCCTTCACATCGGAAGAAAAAGCCCACGCATTTGAACAGTATTTGAAATCCGGCAGCGGACGATCCTTCGCTATAAAACACTTCTAGCAACAGCTCAACTATTTTGCTGTAGCAGCTATTTTCGCTACTTCTCGCCCTCTGATCTGCTCAGTTGCTCAGATTTTTTGTCACCGACCTGTGTCACCTCTGATTTTAGACACAGGTCGTAACTGCCTGATATTCAAAGACTGAATTTTTTCCAGCCGGCACATTTTGTTTTCACTGGTACTGCGAACCATAAGTGCTCATAACGAAAACATTCTCTGTTTATATTAGCTTATTCCTGCGTTTATTACCATGCAACTTTTATACCAGTGCAGATTATTAGAAACGAAATGCGGTCTGCATAATCTCCAGCTCTGATGGGCTGACACCAACGCGCTCAGCATAGCTGCGCCAGGCAGAAACCACAGAACACACCTTGTTCAGAATATCTGCAGCGCTATTCTTGTTGATGCGAAACAAAGGGGTCACTTCCAGCGCCAAAGAAAAATCCAGTGAGTTATCGTAGTCGCTGATATTAAGAGAGAGTCCATACCCTTGTGGATTGGGATTAAGGTCATAAACTGGCGAGAGGATCCAACCGGAATCTGTCAGCAAAAAACCATGATTTCGCAAGTGATCATCGGTATTGGAAACCGCGATGGAGAACACTATTCTCGTCCAGAGTTCTCTCAAATCTTCCTTTGGCTTTGCACCATATTGCATAATAAACTCTGCAAGATCAAGATAAGTACTGCCATCTCGAGCATCAGCACCATCGCTTTTACCGAGAAGCGTCATAGCGGAGGCAAAATGAATTCGTTGCTTGCTCCTGCGATCAAAACGCCTGACCAGAAAGGTCGAGCCGAACCTGGAAAATTTTTTCAGTCTTGCCTGCGGGACGTTCAGTCCCGCATCACGGGCCATCTGCATCGTCGCGTATTCCCAGGCGGAAGCATTCGATGTATCGTTATGGGCGGGGAATTTGGCAATCCAAAGATTTCCCCCGATATCGGTCACGCTGGCTTTCGGCCGG
>JBAXYW010000569.1:0-2634 GCA_041670605.1 Lentisphaeria bacterium | reverse complement strand
GGCGCAAACCGGAGCCGTTTTTCTGACCTACAAGGACTCTGATGTCATTGATCTCATCGTCAGCCATTCTATGCAGGAAGACCCCATCTTCGATTTTACCGCCAACGACGGCATCAGCCATACCGGATGGCGTGTACCGGCAGATCATACCAGCGCACTGCAGCAAGCTTTTGCAAAAGTCCCACTGCTCTATATCGCGGATGGGCATCACCGCGCAGCCAGCGCCAGCCGTACCTATGCTTCGCTGAAACAACTCGGCTGCCCCGGCGAAGCAGACCGCTTCCTGTCCGTCATCTTCCCGGCTGGACAACTACGCATTCTGCCGTACAATCGAATCGTCAGCGACCTGAATGGACTCTCTGAACTTCAATTCCTGGACAAGTTGGGCAAAGTCTGTAGCATTACCGATACGACATTTGCAGAACCAAAGCAACCCGGTCAGGTCTGCCTCTATTTCCAGAAAAAATGGCACCTGCTGACTTTTAAAAACACCGTAACGGAAAACCCCATCGATCGGCTTGATGTCAGCCTGCTGCAGAATCAAGTACTCACGCCAATTCTTGGCATCGACGACCCCCGTACCAGCAAACGCGTCGACTTTATCGGCGGTATCCGGGGAACCAAAGAACTTGAAAAACGGGTCGATAGCGGTGAAGCCGTTCTCGCATTTTCCATGTACCCAACCAGCGTTGAACAATTGATGAATATCGCAGATGCGCACGCCATCATGCCCCCAAAATCCACCTGGTTTGAACCAAAACTGCGCGACGGTCTCTTTACCCACGAAATCTGAAACATGGATGGATAAACTGCCACCTGAAAGGACACAGTAAGGAAAGCAAACATGCAAATTATCAACCAGCAAATTTATCTCGAAGACGTCCCCGTAAGCGAACTGGCTGCCACCTACGGCACTCCAACCTATGTGTATGAAGAAAACCGCATCCGGGACAACTTCCGCAGGGCTCTGAAGGCTTTTAAGAAATACTACCAGGACTTCCGCTTTTTTTATGCCATCAAAGCCAATAGCAATCTGGCCATTGCTAATATCCTGCGCCAGGAAGGTGCTGGAATCGACGCCGCCAGCGTCAACGAAATCCTGCTGGCACAAAAACTTGGACTCGGTGGCGAAGATGTTATGTTCAGCGGCAATTTCTTGTCCGATGATGATATCCAGCAGGGACTTAAAAGCGGCGTCATCTTCAACCTGGATGACCCCTCCCTGCTCCCCAGAGTCCTGAAATTCGGACGCCCGGAACTGCTGTCCTTCCGAGTCAATCCCGGCTACGGCAAAAGTGAGGTCGGAGAATTTGTCACCAATGCCGGCCCGGGTGCCAAATTCGGCGTTCATCCCGATCAGGTGCTGGATGCCTACCGCCAGGCCAAAGACGCCGGAATCACCCGTTTTGGCGCACATATGATGCCAGGCTCCTGCATCCGGGATCCGGAATATTTTCGTTTTATCACCGAATTGATTATGGATATTATTGGTAAGACCGGCAAAGAGCTCGGTATCAATTTTGAGTTTATTGATTTAGGTGGTGGCTTAGGCATTCCTTACAAGCATGAAGATGATGCATTAGACATTGAAAAAGCCGCCGAAATGGTCGCTGATATCTTTCGCCGGAAAATCGCTGAATATGGGCTTAAGCCACCCCGGTTAATGATGGAACCTGCCCGTTATTTTGTCGGAGACGCGGGATATATCATCGGCACCGTCCATTCGATCAAGGACAGTTACTGCCGAATTATCGGTACGGATGTCAGCATGAATACACTCGCCCGCCCCGCCATGTATGGCTCCTATCATCATATCTACGTCAACGGACGCGAAGACGAACCGCGCACGCCCCTCGGACTCTGTGGACAGGTCTGCGAAAATACAGATTTCTGGGTCAAAGATCGTCCCCTCCCAGAGGGCATTTCAATGGGCGACCTGATTGTCGTCGAAAATGCCG
This sequence comes from Lentisphaeria bacterium, assembly GCA_041670605.1. Lineage (GTDB taxonomy): Bacteria > Verrucomicrobiota > Lentisphaeria > Oligosphaerales > Oligosphaeraceae > JAQVUB01. Next base: position 676 of record JBAXYW010000569.1, on the reverse strand, counting down.
GCGCCTACGGCTATGTCATGAGCTATCAGTATAACGGACGCCTGCGCCCCGCAGAAGTTTTGGTGAACGGAAAGCAGCATGATTTGATCCGTACACGCGAAAACATCGAGGATCTGACCCGAAACGTCAGCATCCCGGAACGCCTGCTCAAATAACTGCTACAGCAATATGCCATAAAGCCCGGAAAACCACTAATACTGCGGATTTCCGGGCTTTTTTTCAGAGCTGAAAAGCCTGACGTCAATGAAAGATTCCGGCGACCGTCAGAGTGTTGCTGATAAACCAGAACATCAGCAAGCTGACGAGCGCAAAAAAGACCGCCAGCACGATTTTGCTAGCAAACACGTGATTTCTGGCCCAGTTCGCCATTCCCTTGGCCTCGACACCGCAAATCGCCAGAATCGTCAGCAGCACCAGGGGTAAAATAAAGAACAGATTATAGAGCAGAAGCAGTCCAAAGGCTCTGCCGTTCAACCCTTGGGCATTGATAGCGGCAAGTGTCGGCAGGTAGACTTGGCCAGTGCAAGCGAATTCCAGGGAAGAAACGACAGCCCCCAGCAACAGGGCGGCGGGCAGCATCAGCCAAGAACGCTTTTCCGCTAAGGCGCGGATCTTTTCATGAATCCGCTGATGTGTTCCGGAAGAAAGCCCCAGGCTCATGGTACTGGCTTTGCCT
>JBAXYW010000568.1:0-2635 GCA_041670605.1 Lentisphaeria bacterium | reverse complement strand
GGGAAGGTGACCGGCGAGCCCATCAGCAGAATGGCGGGTTTGTTTTTCTCCCCGGCCGGGATGACTTTCCGGTTTTTTAACAGCGCCAGGTTCAGCTTTCGCAGCTGGTTGCACCAGAGCTTCAGATCATTGGTGTGGTAATACGAATTGAGTACTGCCATGCGCACTGAGCCGGTAATCAGACCGTCTTGTTTCTGACTGACCGTGATGAAATCCCGCATCAGCTTGCGCGCCGTTTCTACTAGCCGGGACGCCTGGGTCAGGCTTTTTCTGGTTATTCGGCTGCCGGTATGATCAGTGAGTTTTTCTGCGAGCAGCGCCATCTGCTTTTTCCATTTGATGCCGGCCAGCGGGTCTTTTTTATCGGGCGGGATATCGACGGTGATTACCTGCTTGCCCGCGTTTTTCAGCAGACCGGCTATTTTACGGTGGCTGTCACATGTGATCGGCACGATGATCAGGGCTTCCAGGCCCAGATCGAAGTGGTCATTGTGCAGGAATCCCAGCATTGAGCGGCTGACCGGATCGGTGTCTCGCGGCACCAGATCGTCGGACCAGGCGACGGTGCCGAGGCTGCCGCCCAGAATCCAGAAGGGTTTGGCGCCTGCCGCGTAAATCAGTTCTTCGGGAATGCTGGTTCCCAGGACGATGACTTTCGGTTGGCGTCGGGCCATTTTTTCCCGGTTAAAATAGCGATAACTGGTGTTGAGAAAATAGCGCAGTTCTTCAATCTGGCTGTTTTCTTTATACAAGGTTTTTAACGTATCCATATATTCGCTTTCATAGGTCATGGTCGTGTGGTTGTTTTTTGTTGCTGTCATAATCTTTTCCTCCTCAGTCATTCAGCTTTATGATTTATCCAAATTGTAACAATACAATATGAGTATAATTTGATATTTATATGAACTTTGGGTGAACATGACAAAAAAAGAGCCGATACGGTTAAACCGTATCGGCTCTTTGGAGTGTTGCGGTGGACTATCGTCCGGAGCTTTCGCTGTCGCTTATCATCTGGAATAATTTCCCTCTTTCAGATATTTTATCGCCAGGATATTTTGGCTTCTTTTCTCGGCACGGTCCGCTGATATTTGACGCCCGGGTAGCCGATTACCAGACAGGCGTGGACGTTTTGACCCGGATTAAGTTTTAAATAGTCTTTCATTGCCTGGGAATACGCTACTGCCCGGGTAAAGAAGCCGCTGTAGAGCATGCCCAAGCCCTGGGCATAGACCATTGTTTCCATATGCGCGGCGGCGATGCAGGCGCTTTGGACGGACTCGGATATCACCAGAATCACGGTTTCGGCATCAAAGAATAAGCCGTCTATTTTCTGATCATGAAAATCCCGGTACATCTGCTGCCACATTTCCCCGTACCAGGATATGTTCAGCTTTGCTTTTTCGGCTGTGGAAAGGTTGGCTATTTTATTCAGTTCATCAAGCGCCATCGCTCTTAATGGGCCGATGTCATCTTTCACAACACAATAGGATACGTTCTGCTGATTGCCGCCGGTGGGCGAATATCTTCCGGCTTCAATAATTGCTTCGATTTTCTCTGTTTCCACCGGTTTTTCTGAAAACTGCCGGATGGTTCGGCGGAATTTCAGTGCCCGTAGGTATTGATTTTCATCCAATTCAAACTGGCCCTGCTGATATTCCAGAATATCGGACATCGGATAGTTTTCCAGGCTGACTGCGCTTTCAGGACAGACGGCAATGCAATGGCCGCACTCGATGCAGCGAATTCTTTTAGACTTTGCTTTTTTCTCAATCACTTCGATATCATGTGTGAAACAATCTTTGGCGCATAGACCGCAGCCGATGCATTTGTTTTCATCAATGGTAATCATTTTAGTGCTCCTTCGTTATTTTTATTTCGCGGGTGCGTCCGCTTGCTCATTCCCCGGAACCGGTATGCTTGCTTCGATTTCACGCTGTTTCTTTTTCGTCAGTTTGACAAATACGGTATGGTGTGCCAGTTTGATGCAGTCGACCAGCACCTGCTCGGGCACGTCGCTGTTCAGGATGATCGAATTCCAGTGCTGTTTGTTCATATAATATCCGGGAATGATATCCGGGTACCGCAAACGGAGGATTTCACCGTCGCCAATCGGCAGCTTGACGGTCAGCAGCGAGTCGCCTTCTTTGTTTTCACCACGCATGGCAAACATCACATCACCGACAAAGTACCGGATGGCATCCCATTCCGGTTTATAGTCCCGGGCTGTTCCCGGCAGCGGCGCAACCGTTTTTTCAATCAGTTCGTCCCATTTTTCACAAGGTTTCATTTTCGTTCTCCTTCCATCATTTTATACCTCTTTCGCTTCGGAATAAACATGGCTTTTAGGCCGGCTGTCGTTGTTCACTGCGGTCCCGACCTGCGGTGGCTCGCCATTATAGTGCTTTTCGGTAAAGCATTTCTAATGCTTCCTGCGTGTAATTCCTGGGCGCATTCGATCTGTTTGCAAGCCCTGTTTTCTGGCAATTTTCAACCATCCACGAAATATCGGCGGCTTTAATACCCAGTTCTGAAAGGGTGATGTTGAGATTCAGCCGCTCAAGCAGTTTGCGAATGACGGCGACGCAGTCTTTCTCATCATGCCCGCCCAGACGTCTGGAAATTTGCGCAAATTTCT
>JBAXYW010000567.1:0-2643 GCA_041670605.1 Lentisphaeria bacterium | reverse complement strand
TGAAACGAACCGTTTTCATCGAGTACCGGAAACGTGAAGGTAAAATTCTCTGGGGGAAGGATGTAACCAAAATCATCCTCATTGGCAACGCCAATTTTTTTTTGCTTGGCGAGGGTTTGTTCGATTTTTTTCTCGACTAAATGTTTGATTTTTTCGTCGTGGCGGCCAAAGATGCTCATGATGTAAACTTCCTTCCATTTATATATATTGGTATATCCAAACTCTTTACTGCATTTATGATCTTTCGTATTTTCATAGATGATACCGGTGCTAACGCATTGGCATAACGCCCCATTCCAAGCATCTTCGCTTTGCCGCATCCCAGTGGATGGTAGCCCAGAAGCTCATAATACTCCACATTGGAAAGGCTTTTTACAAAGTTGACGATCGCAGAAATTTCATCTGCGGAATCATTGAATCCGGAAATTATCGGCGTCCGGATAATCAATGGTTTGCCGGAACCGCTTAAAAAACGCAGGTTATTCAGAATCCGGTCATTGGGCTGACCGGTAGCGTCACAATGTTTGGCGGCATCCATACATTTAAGATCGGCCATAAATAAATCGGTCACAGGTAATAATGACTCAAGAACCATCTGAGGACAGCACAGATTGCTTTCGATGGCGGTATGGATCCCAACCTTATGGCAACGCTTCAAAATTGCCTCGACAAAGCCAGCCTGAAGAGTAGGTTCGCCGCCGGAAATCGTTACTCCGCCGCCGGAAGACTGGTAGAAATCCCGGTCTTCCATAATTTGCTCGAATACTTCTTCACTAGCAGCCTGTCGGGCTGAATCCTTTTGATTTTTGAACGATTCCTATTTTCTCCCCTCGGTACCGGAATTATTCATTTCGGCCTGATGGGTTGCTCCTGGTAGCTCGTCATTGAACCCATCATCGTCACTTTTTCCATGGGGGAGACCCTGTCATGACTTCAATCAACCGTTTTGTAGTTGGATCTTTGACCATCCGGCCAAGCGTCCGCCACAAAGTTTGTGGAGGCGCTTAAAATTGTATGCCGTGGTTGCCAAATCCCATTCAATGGATACTTTCTTCAACCCCCGCAAGAGGAATTCTCGAAATCCCATTACCGTTTTAACAATCCCGAATACCGGTTCAACCGTTTCTTTGCGCTGCTTATAAATTTTCCGTCCGGCAGAAGTTTTCAGCCGATATATCATGACTTCTTTGACCGTGGCATCAGGCAGAGGAGTATCCGGTTCTGTCTTTTTCTGCAGGTCTTCCACGGTCCGGTGGTGCGACTGTTTTTCTACTGCGCAATAGACTTTCGGCCCCTTGCCGTCATCTTCGATTCGGGAAACAACGTTTTCACTGAAATATCCGGTATCGGCACAAACCGTATCAACTTTGCGGATTGTCGAATCAACGCTTGCCACACCCGATTCAAGTTCAAGTTTATCGTTGGCATGATCCGTTACATATTGCCCCACAATTAACATACTTCCCGCGGTGTCCACCGCCGCCTGAGCATTATAAGCCTGTTCAAAATGTTTTCCGTTGCCGGCTTTCATAATTCGACTTTCCGCATCGGTAAAATTATACTGCTGATCATCCGGTGGTGTATTCGGCGGAGGTTGCGGTCCTTTGCCTCGGGGCTTTTTCCCGTTTTGCCGTTGCCGTTCCCGGTCTGCCTCTTTCTCTTCATATTCGCGTTGTTTTTCGGCTTTCACTTCCGCATAGCGCTCTTCCATCATCCGCCGTGCTTCTTCCAATGCCGCCTTGCGGTCTTTCCGCCGTTTAATTTCGTCCGGCAGGATCAGCCCATCGTCCAACGGCGTACTATCGGCATCTTCAGCCTTTTTGATCAGCTCCTCTATTTCCTGGCCCAACTGTTCAATCATTTCCCCGGCTCGTTTATAACTCACCGCTGTATGTTTACTCGCATTCGCCTTGATTTTGGTGCCGTCAATACTGATGCCGCCTACTTTCTTTAATACTCCAAGCTCCCGGGCCATGACCAGTACTTGGCAGAAAGCCGATTTGAAAGCTGCGCGATTCTTCAACCGAAATGCGCAAATCGTGTCGTGATCGGGATGCAGATTACCACCACAAATGTAACGTACCGCCACATCCTGATAAGTCGCCTGTTCGATTTCCCGGGATGAACTCCGCCCGGCCGCATAACAGTAAATTAAGAGTGACAGCATCATTTTCGGGGGATACTGCGGACTACCACTGCCTCGCTCGTTCACCTCGAACCCTCTAATATCCAACATCTCCACCGCTTCCACGATGAAGTTTACCATGCTGTCTTCCGCCACCCATTCCCGCAAGTCCGGCGGGAACATCATCGGCGTTGTGCGATCCAATGTTATATATTTTGCTGCCATCATCAACCTTTTTCTGTTAATATAGCCGCTCCTCCCTGTTTATGCACATACAAGTTCAGAGAAAGTCCGACAGGCTGCTAGTCGGAAAAAGAGCATGAAAAAACCGGAGCGCGTTCGAAAGACGGCTCCGGTTTTTTTGGTGCGCCCGGCAGGGCGCACGACTAACGGGTGAAAGTCCCGAGACGGGCCCGTCAGGGGGAACGTCACAGCGACCGGCAAGGGTGTCCGCCGCAAGGAGGAATCCGAAGGAAGCCGCAGCAAAGCATTGGCCTGACGAACAGGAAGTCGATATG
>JBAXYW010000566.1:0-2647 GCA_041670605.1 Lentisphaeria bacterium | reverse complement strand
TGTGAACTTCCCGAAAAAGTATAACTAAAACTTACCCAGGAAGGGCGACAGTTCCGAGCACCTACCCTTTGATGAACTGCATTATTTCCTCGTAGGTATGGACGCTTTTGTCAATGGCTGCCATGAGTTCCTTCTGGCGGACTTGCTCCCGCCGCTTCAACAGCGCTTCAAGCCTCGCTACGGAGTTTTCATATCTCTCCTTTTGACGCACGACTTTTTCCTGAGCCGTCTTAATTTTTGCGTCAATTCCAGCATGATGTCTGATTTTCTATGACTTTGCCATTGTCCTTCTCCGTCTGCGCCTGCTCGAGCTTTGCGATGGTCTCGCTGATTTCCTTTGCCTGCTGGTCAATGTACTCCGGCATCAGGCCGAATGCCGAGAGAATGGCTTTCTGCGTGGCGGTCACCGCATGGTCCAGCCGATAGGCGTTGTCACCGCCTCTCACCAGTTCAATTTTTTCCAGTTCCCGGATCGCCGCCGGGACCGTCATGAAATTGTACTTGCGCTCGTTTTTAAGCACCGCCGACTTCAAGTAGGTAAACAGCTTGTTGCGCAGAATGAGCGCCACGAACTCAATGAAAATCTTGGCCCCGGTGGCGTCGTCAGTATACACGCGCATGCTTTTGTTGCCGAGGTACGACTTGTCACCCCGGAACAGTTTTTCCGAGTTGTCCCTGCTCTTGTATAGGCGCAGGGCTTCGCTGGCGGTCATCTCTTCCGAGGAGACAATGGCAAAATAGCCGCAGAGGGAAAGCCCATGCTCAATCACGCCTGGCTTTTCCCTGGCGAAGAGGAACTTCCTGCCTTTTTTGTCGAAGAAAAGTTCAAAGTATCTGCTGTACTCCTCGGCAAATGCGGTTTCGCGCCCCTCAAACTTTTTTATGTACCTGGACATCCGCTCAATTTTTGCCTCAATCTCCTCGAGCTCCACCGCCTCGCGGCGCGCACTGTGGAAGATGTGGAAAAAAGTTTCGCAGTCATCGTCGGCGAACAACTTTGACTTGACGGTTGTCCCGTATGCCCGGAATTCCCTTATCGCGCAGTCGCGCCGCTGCTCAAAGCTTCCCTTCAGGGACATGACCAGCTGGTCAACCAGGCTTGACAAGCCTTTCAGCATCAGGATGAAATCATATCCCTTGCCCCGCATGTACTTGATATTGTTCTTGCTGAAATAGCCACGGTCCAGAATGAACCCGATGTCCTGATAGCCATAGCCCGAGGCCTTGTCCACCATGTACTGAATCTGGGACACATCCACAACGCTTCCGGGATAGTCCTCGTAGAACAACGGAACCCTGTTGGTCCGGTCATAGGCAATCGAGTAGTTGAACACCGGCAGCCGCAGGTCGTCCTTTGCCCGCCCGTATTCAACCAGGCGCAAATCACCCGCCTGGCTGTTCTTGTTGGTGGAGTCGTAAGAAACATAGATTTTTTCCCCCTTGCTGCGCCCCTGGTTCCAGGCGGCCAGGAAGGCAAGTGTTTTTTCCCGGGGCATTCCCCCGAGAAAGCTGGAAACCTTCGTGTCGCTGTACTGGCACATCCCAATTGTAAACAGAGGGTGGTTGTAGGCGTAGTCAGGATAATACTGGGCGGCGTTGTTTACGCAGACTATCGAATACGCCACCAGATCCTGAAGCAGGCCGTGGTCGGCGCCATTGAAAATTTTCCGCAGCACCGGCTGCAGGGAGCATTGCTCCGCCAGCCACTTGACGATGACATATGCGCCAATGCGGAGGCATCCGCTGCGTGACGTGCGCGCCTTTTCCCCGGGAAGCTTCGCTAAGGGGAAGTATTTATGAAAATTCCCATTGGGAATTAGACTCCCGTCATCGTCCAGCTTGCCGATGCAGTCGCGTTTGGAAAGGGCAAACTTTCTTTGCTTGTCGTATTCGCTTCCGTACTGGTAGTACACATAGGTGCTTGCCCCTTTACGGATTTTGAGTATTTTGCCAGGGGCCTCCGGAAGTTGGATATGGATGCCTGTGTAGAGCATTGGTTTTGGCTTAAGAAAGACTGGTTTGTAAATTAGTTATACGTATAACTAAATAACTTACACCATTTCACCGATTTTTCCAACAAAAAAGGCCTCGAAAAGCAAAGTTTTAGAAGCCTTAAGTAGAAAAAAATGAAAAATCGGATTTTAGTTATACAAAACGCGGGAAGTTAACATTGTAATGATGTTTGGACAACTCTGCAACCGGGAAAGCCTGCGGGATTTGAATGTTGTCCTGGAGGCTCACCGGGAAAAACTGTACCACCTTGGCATGGGAAAGTCTGTGACCAGAAGCACTCTTGCAAGGGCAAACGAAGTCAGGGACTATCATATTTTTGAAGATTTTGCCTACTACATGGTGGAGCAGGCGCACTCAAGGCGAAAAACAGATATCTTCAACCTTGGAGGCAATGTCCATGCATTTGACTCCACTACGATTGACCTCTGCCTTGAAGTATTCTGGCGGGCAAAATTCCGCAGGCACAAGGGCGGAATAAAGATTCATGCGCTTTATGGCCTGGAGACTCAGATACCGGCATTCTTCCACATAACAACCGCCTCGGCGCATGACAGCAGGGCAATGCGCGAGATTCCCTATGAATCCGGTTCGTACTACATCTTTGACAGAGGGTACAACAGTTTCAAGGACTTGT
>JBAXYW010000565.1:0-2650 GCA_041670605.1 Lentisphaeria bacterium | reverse complement strand
TTTTTAATCAACTTATGATCGATAAGCTGGAAAAGCGTTATGACCCGCCTGTCACCCGAAATAAAAACGGCGATCCAAACGGCATCAATTTACATTTTTTGGCAGAATTAGCAGCGTACACACTACCGCTGAAATTCATCCCTGAGGAAGCCTGCTATTATCATTATAGTCAGGAATATTCACTGTGGGAGCCCGCAGCAGACGATGATGTAAAAGAGAAACTGAAAGATTTCCTTTTCAACTATCGCAATTACTTTCGAATCAAGGGGATGGATCAGCTCGTGACAATCGCTGCCATCACCACTATTATGCAATTTATGCGACCCCATATGCGCGAGGAGAGATTCTTTTATCCAGATTCGGACGTGTCAAAAACAGTTGTGCATGTTCAGAATGGTTTTCTCCAGCCAGGCGCTAACAACTCTTGCTGGTATCTTGTGGATGCCGATGATACCACGAAACGTGAATTCCGGTCTCGTCACCGGTTTAACGTGGCCTTCGCGCCAATCGAAACTTGTCCGCAGTTTATGCGATTTTTGCAAGATGCTGGCTTGGATGAGGACGCTCAGCGTGTTATGCAATTATACTTTGGCCAGGTTCTACTCGGTCCAAACCGGAGCCAAACGATTTTGTTAATCAACGGAGAAGGCGGCTCTGGGAAATCAACCCTGCTGGCGATTTTACGAGAGATCATTGGAGACGAAAGCATTGCGGTTATGCCCTATGGGGGGCTGGGCGACCGGTTTACGAACCAGGCCTTTGTGGGGAAGCGGCTATTGATAGGTGCTGATGTGAAGCCAGATTTCCTTATGACCAAGGGTGGAAACACCCTAAAGTCGTTAATCGGCGGAGATCCGATCCGGGTTGAAGCCAAGGGAAGCAACTCGATTTTTAATATTGACGGCACATTTTCCGGCACCTTGGTTTCAAACCAACGCCTACGCCTCCGAGTGGAAGGCGACCATGAGGCCTGGCGGAGACGTCTGCTAAGCATCACGTTTTCCAAGAAACGTGATGCCAGTTGTCCAGTTAACCCCAATCTGGCAAAAGAGATGCTGGCCAACGAAAGTAGCGGCATCCTTAACTGGATGTTGACTGGAGCATTGGAATTACTGCAAAATAACGGGATAATTCAAAAATCTAAGAAACAGCAACAGGCCGTGAATGACATTGTGGATGAGTCAGATTCCGTTAACGTCTTCTGTGAGCAAATACTGTCAAAAGGCAACAACTCTGATACGGTCAGCTGCGATGAGCTCCAAACTGCATACGCAACATACTGTATAAACCGAGTCTGGAGGCCGTTGCCAAAGCGTGAAGCAGGTTTGCAGTTCGGGAAAAATCTATTAAGCCTTTTTCGAGTAACACAGGCAACCGACATTTTCAGAGATGGTGGCAATAAACGCGGATACAGACGTATCCGAATAAACAACCTAAAATTAAAGGAGAAAGCATGAAAATTAACGCTTTGCAACTCAAGAAATTGTTAACTCAAACAATGGATAATGTTTCCACTGGCATTTTTCCAACCAAGAAATTACCGCCGTTGATGATCTGGAGCGGCCCAGGCGTTGGAAAATCGAGTATTATCCGCGATCTGGCGCAGGAATATGATATCGGTTTTGTTGACATCCGCTTGGCACAAAGAGAGCCGGTTGACCTTCGAGGCTTACCAGTACCAGATTTAAAAAAAGAAATTGTCAAATGGTTACTCTCCTCTGAGTGGCCACGTGACCCCAAAAGTCGTGGCATCATTCTGTTCGACGAGCTGACTGCAGCAGACCGCACACTCCAGGTTGCCGCCTATGAACTAATTCTGGACCGCCGACTTGGCGACCTCTATAAAGTGCCGGATGGCTGGTATATCTGCGCTGCAGGCAACCGCTGTGAGGATCGCGCTGTCGCTACTACCATGTCCAGCGCACTAGCCAACCGTTTCCTGCATGTCGAACTGGAACCCGATATCAACAGCTGGGTGGACTGGGGACAGGCTAATGGGGTCCATGCCACGGTCATCAATTTCCTCCGCTTCTGCCCTGACCTACTGTATCGGCAAAAAGACGAAAATCTGGAACGAGGCTGGCCATCGCCTCGTTCTTGGGAACGCGTAAGCACTATGCTTGAAATGTTTAATGTCAAGCAATCGGATCTCTTGCGCGCAGCAGTCTATGGCTTGGTGGGAAAAGCCGCCGGAGCAGAATTTCTGGCATTTCACTCGCTCGGCAGCAAAATCGGTGATGTCGGAGCAATGATGCGCGGTACAGCAAAAATCAAAATTCCCAAGTCGCCAGATCAAATCTATGCCTTTTGCGCTGCGATAAATTACCATCTATGGAGCGGGGCAAGTCCAGCGGAGGAGAAGCAACTTTTGGACGGCTTCTTCAAGCTTTCTCTTGCCTTGAGCAGCGATTTTGCAGGCATGGTAATGGCGGATGCCCTGGGATCAGCTGAAGACCCAACGCGTCATGCAGATCGCTCTCACAAGCTTTTCGGACATCCACAATATGCCGCTTGGAACAAGTGTCATGGTAAGGCTTTTCGGAAATACAGGGGGGAGGAGTAACAATGAAGACTAAACAAACCTCAAATCAGCTGGACAATACAAGCAAAAAAGAAACTTGCCACAGTACTGCCGCTTGGTGTCGTTGCC
>JBAXYW010000564.1:0-2665 GCA_041670605.1 Lentisphaeria bacterium | reverse complement strand
GCAGAGGTGGATGGAAGATGAATATCGAACAATTTATATCTATCGACACTAATCAAGCGCTGATGGAAGAAGCCGATAAACTGATGGAAGAGTATGAACAACAGAAACTCGACCAGCTACGGGCGTGGGTGAAGGAGCTGGAAGCTAGCAACAAGGAACTGTTGGAGGCGCTGGATGATTTGATTGATGAGTGCGGGCAAGCGGAAGATTGCGGACTTATTGATTGGAAAGTTCTGGGAAAGGCGAGAGAGGTTGCGCACAAAATGAGAGGAATACAGCAATGATTGACCAATGGGAAAAGGGTGCAAAGTACTGGGACAAGGCGTGGAATCCGGTGATCGGATGTGAGAAAGTTTCCGAGGGGTGCGCGAACTGCTATGCGGAGACGATGTGCAAGCGGTTTCCAACACTCAATGGACATGAGTTTCGCCCAAAGGTAAAATATGGGTCAAAACCGCAAAAGAACGGCGTTGTTTTTGTGGGCAACATGACTGACCTATTTGGTGACTGGAATACCGACCAAGAAATTATCGACTGGACGTTTGAAATGTATCCGCTGGCTGCAAACCTGCTTTTGACCAAAAGAGCAGAACGGATGGCGAGACTTGCGCCGAGGCTGGCTTCTTTGGACTTTGCTGCGACATTCTACGGAATTACGGCAGAGAACCAAAGCCGGTTTAACGAACGCACAGCGCCTTTACTGAATGTGTCCAGCGAATTGCATTGGTGGTTGTCCGCAGAGCCATTGCTTGGTGAGATTGACCTGGACAAAAAAGTGCAATTTGAGCATCCTGACAACGAGGGATATGGGGTTCCTATTGCAAAACTGTTTGATTGGGTTGTAGTAGGCGCGGAATCGGGAGTGAATCGTAGGCCGTGTAAGATTGAGTGGGTAGAGAAAATTGTCGACTCATGCGAGTGTTGGGGTGTGCCTGTATTTGTAAAGCAGCTCGACATGAACGGCAAGCTGGTCACTGACATTAACAAATTTCCGGAGCACCTGCAAATCCGACAGGTGCCGTGGCAAGAAAGGGCAGGAAGATGAGTGACATCAGGATTGAAATATTAAAAGACATGCTATCCCTTCGTACACCAGAGGAACAAGAAATCGCCAGACTGGAAGCAAAGATTAGCCAACTGGAAGCCTCCAATAAAGAACTGCTGGATGTATTGGAAGATTTCGTGCTGGATGTTGATGGATTTTTCGGTTTTAGCGAAACTGACGACATGGAACCAGAAGATGACGTTGCGTATTTTATCGGGGAATATAGCAGGGCAAAGCGGTTAATAAAAAAAGAGAAAGGGGAAAAACAATGAGTGAATCAACGAACCCAACACTAACTATCATTCGGGGCTTACCAGGCTCTGGCAAATCGCAGCTGGGCCGCAAGCTTGCCGCCGAGCGCGGATGTCTGTTCGTCGAGCCGGATATGTTCATGGTCAAAAACGGTCAATATCGTTATGCGCCAAAACACTACGAGAGTGCTGAAATTATAGCAACCTCTTGTATTTTCAAAGCAGCAGAAACAAATGCTGATGCCATTTTTGCGGATGTATTACCAAAAATCGCCGATGTAAACAGAGTCAAAAATCTTTATTGGAATGGAACGTGTTATCATGATTATAACCTTGTGGTAATCGACATGCCTCTACTCACCGTCGAGCAGTCTATGGAGCGAAACAAGCACAACGTCCGGCGTGAGGACATTGAGCAAATGGCCGCACAGTGGGAGCCGTGGCGAGGGGGTGGAAAATGAGATATGCAAGCGTTTGTTCGGGAGTAGATGCAGCAACATTGGCTTGGATGCCATTGGACTGGAAACCTGTTTTTTACAGCGAGATTGAACCGTTCCCTTGCGCTGTTTTGAAACACCATTACCCGGAAACTCCGAATCTTGGGGATATGACAAAAATAAATGGAAAGGATTATCATGGTAAAGTCGACTTGCTTGTTGGAGGAACACCCTGCCAAAGCTATTCGGTTGCAGGATTGCGTAAAGGACTTGCTGACCCACGAGGACAGTTGTCTCTTGTCTTCACGCGCCTGGCTTATGAAATGGGGGTACAGTGGACAGTCTGGGAAAACGTGCCCGGGGTGCTGTCCCAGGATAACGGAGGAGCTTTCAGCGCCATTTTATCCAGCCTTGCCGGATGCGTTATTACCACTCCCAGAGAGGGATGGAGTTCAACTGGATTTATTCGCAATTTCAGACGCGACAGATTCGGACTGGCTTGGCGAGTGCTGGACGCTCAATATGTCCGGGTGGACGGCTTTCGACACGCCGTTCCCCAACGACGATTACGTTTGTTCGTTGTCGGATATTTTGGTGACTGGCGACGTGCCGCAGCAGTATTATTTGAGCCGCAAATGCTGCTTGGGGATACTGCGCCGGAGCGAAAAACGAGGGAAGAAGTTGCCGGAGGTTTTAACGAGAGCATTACAGGCGCAGATAACGAGGGGGGAAGAAACACAGTCTGTTTGAGCAGCGGAAATTCAAACATGGGAATAATGGAAAATGTATGTCCGGTGATTGCTGCTTCTCCGGACAGGAAACGTCTGCGGTGCGTCATCGACATGCGGCAGCTCGAAGTCGCGGAAGAGGAAATCTCACCGACGCTGGTCGCCACCGACTACAAGGGCGGCAAGGCGGTATGCGAGGAAACT
>JBAXYW010000563.1:0-2674 GCA_041670605.1 Lentisphaeria bacterium | reverse complement strand
TTCTCGGCCAGTTTCAGTTCGATCAGGTCAGCTGGAATGGAGCGCGGTACCGGATCATTGATGAAAAGAGCGCCGAACTGCAATTTTCCCAGCGACTGGTACTGGCACCGGGACAAAGCCTGGATTTCCGCTTTATCCTCGGCCTGACTCCACGCAAATTTGCCCGCGAAGAAAATGTCGTGCAGGCGATGTACGACGCCTGGCCCTCCCGTTGGTTACCTGTACAGGGTCAGGACAACCGCTATATCTGGTATGCGCACAGCCAGTACCGGGCCTGGTATTACAAACCCGACTGGGAGAGGGAACGGCGTTTTTATGCAACTGTAGACTGGTCCTACACACCTTATAAACGCGCCGGAGACCCTTGGGGAAAAGAGGAATTATGGGACTACAAGCCCGTTTTTCCGATCCGCCCCGACTCCTTTGGTTCCATCGCCAATGGTATCCGTTTCGATTACACGAAAAGAACGCATGCGGATTTCCATCGCCTGCGAAAGGAAATCTTCCTGAAGAACGCACGGGATTTTGGTTATTCGTTTTACACCGGGGCAGCCTGGTGTGAAATCAATCTGGCCAAAGAAAAATATCCCGATGCGATCAACTACGATACAGAGGGTGGAGTGGCGCATATCCTCGGCCCTTGGTCGACCGGTCATGACCAGGAAATCCGTGTTTTCCCTATGGGCACCTCTTTCGCAAAGGATTTCCGACAGGATACCGCACGGCTTTGGAAAGAACTCGATTTACCCGGCTTCGCATTTGACTGCGGGACGCCCGGCGTCAGTTACCGTGGCCCGGCGGTCAACAACCCGGAGCTGCCAGGCAGAGCCTGGGATGACAAAGGGATTTTCATTGACGAACTGGTAGCCATCAACGACCTCATTGACTTTGTCCACGAGCTTGATCCGGATGATCCGCCCTACGTCTGGAAAAATGGTCAGGGGCGCGGGGACTACATGATGATTGAAACCAGTATTTTCAATCCGGTTTTCCGCAGCTGGATGCCGTTAACCCGTTACAATATCGGCATGCGCCCGGCGGTCATACACAGTCCCGGTTACCTTTTTGATCAAACCATTCCTAACTGGCGAAACCTCAACCAGCAAGATTTTTACCATGAACTGGCAAAACTGGCCGATCATGCCGTGATGACGGATTTTCAGTATGGAGTCACCCAGAATCACGTCACCCAAAATGGGAACCCCAAAAGTATCTATGCGATGCCGGAATTGCTTGAATGCATCCGCAACGGCTGGCAGGCACTGATTCCAGTATGGATTAATCAGCAGGAAAAATTCCTTTATCAGGCACGCTATGGCAGGGGAGCCAGCAGTATCCTGTACTTTGGCAACCCATGGCCAGAACCGATGCCGCTCGAGTTCCGGGTCGACAATTCCGAACTAGGCAAAGGCAGTAATCTGTTCGTGACAAAAATGCGCGATCAGGCCACGTTGAACAACCGTATTGAAGGAAGCAGCACCAGTTTCCACGATTCCTTGCCTTCACGCTGTCCCCGGTTGTATGAGGCTATCATCAATCTGAGCGCACTACCGGACGAAGGCAGCCTTGAGACCATTGTCAGCAGCCACAAGGATATCGATCAAATTCGCTTTGATATCCGCCTGCAGGGAAATTCACCCTTCAGAGCCATCCTAACCCCGCGTTTTATTCACCGCTATGAGGCATCCGTCCTAGTCAATGAAACCTTGACCAGCCCGCAAACCCCAGTCAATATCCCTGCCAATGCGCAAATATCAGTTCGCTTCCAGTCTGATTTTTTTCACTGCAAAGCCGCGGACATCCTCTCGTTTCCTTTTGTTGATGCAGCGGGAAAACCTGCCTTTTCGATTCAATTGCCTGCAGAAGCCAATGCCGCTGAGTTAAAAGAAGCGACTCACCTTCAGGACTACTTCCGTTTTACAACTGACCGGAAAATCACTTTGGCGGAAGAGATTCCTGTAGTGCAATTACCTGAGGCTGTCTCTGGTGCGGCTGTACTCATTCAGGTCGGGCGTGGTGCAAAAACGAGGATCACCCGGCGTGCCGACCGCCTCGAGTTTTGTGCAGCTGATTCTGCCGAAGCACATGCCATGCTGAAAGAACTGGCATACGTCATGGATCGACGCTTCCCCTATATCATCCCCTTCGGCAGAGTCGACAGCTTCTCACAGGAAATCCTGGAAAAATTCAGCATGCCGGAAAATCCCCTGCCATTCGACCGTTGCTTTGAAAATACCATCCCTCGACCTTGATTGAAAATACAGGAAAATCTTTTGCGTTTTTAACCAGCCATTCTCTTCATTACCCTTTTTTTTTATGCAATTCACAATCCAAAGTAACCAAAGGAGGAACCCCCATGCTTAAGCAGCAAAAACACACCCATCGTCAGGCTAGGAGCAAAAAATCAGGAAAAAACACCTGTTTTACCCTCATTGAACTGCTAGTTGTCATCGCCATCATCGCTATTCTTGCCTCGATGCTGCTACCCGCCCTGAGCAAAGCCCGCCAGACGGCCCAGAGTATCGGCTGCATCAGCAATCTCAAACAGTTCGGCCTCGGCTTTCAGAGTTACAGTGATGAAAACAACGGTTACAGCTGTATGGCTTACACGGAGGCAGCCGGAACCGTGCGCTGGACCTTCGCCTTGTTCCTGGCACCCCATATGGGACTGGGA
>JBAXYW010000562.1:0-2682 GCA_041670605.1 Lentisphaeria bacterium | reverse complement strand
CCGGTCAGTCGGTTGTATCTGCGGATTTTCAAAAACGTGCAGACGATGAGCCGCGACACCTTGCACAAGACCTTGCAGGGAAGCGGCGTTTCACAGAACGATCTGGAATCACACGGCTGGATTCATGTAACCGGACGTGAAGTCACCGTAACTCCGGTTGCGGAGCGTTACGCCGCGCTGACCAAACGCGGCTTGAACCGCAAGCACATCAAGAGCGATTTGGATCAGGTGTTTTTCCTGATGGGGACGGTTCAAGCCGGGAAAAATCTATTGCATGAACTGGAATCGGGAAATCTGAAACTCAAGCTTTCGGTTCGGGATATTTTGAACTGGTATGCTCAAACCTCGGATGATGCTGCCAAACGTCAAACCGCCATTGCGGTGCTGACACTGATGGCACAATTTGAACAGAAGCAGAAAGCCAAAGCGCAACCCGAACAGCAAATGCTGTTTGATTTCTTTGACGAGGAGGAACAAAAATGAAGATATTCGGCGGATCAGCTTGGAAACGGCGCGGCTCCAGTATTATTTTCGATCAGGAGGAAATACAGGCGTTGCTGAATGCGAATGCCATGATTTCACTCCGGGAATTCCTGTCATGGAAAGATAACATTCCAGACAATCCGCCGATTGAAGGGCAGACGCTCTTGGTGTGTGGGTTGGAAACTCTTATGGATACTCTTCCCGCGCAAGAGGCTCAGACATTCCTGGAAACCAGGATTCGCCCGCTGATCAAAGAAATACAGGATGTGTGGACGGAAACCGGAATTATCTTTGGTTTTTCTCAAGGGTATCAGGTCTTTCAGGAAACCTCAGGTTCGCGCGAGGAAGTGCTTTTTCTACGCAATGACGATCAGAAAGTACGTATTTCAGAAGGTCTTTGGGATGGGACCGCTACACTGAATATGCAGCGGCTCGAAACAAGTTTTATGGCGGAACATCAAAAGGTTACAATTGGATATTATGTCGCCAGAATTTCCTGAAATTACCGTCGGTCAACGGATACGGCATCCGGAGCTTGGCGAAGGCATAATTGCCTCCATGCCCCGGAATGGCTTTGTCTCGGTTTTTTTTAGGGAATACGGCGAACGTCAGGTCGCGCTTGAAACGCTGACAACGACGCAGGATACTTTCGAGCGTTTGCTCTCGCTTCTGCATCCTGCTACCCAGACGGAAATCATCCGTCTCCGGCTTGCCGTGGAAGCAGAATCCCTGCCGCTGATGGAGAGTTCCGCCGAATTGACTGCGGCAAAAATTGATCTTCTGCCTCACCAGATTGTTTTGGTTCACCGAATTGCAAATGCCGATCCCCGTCGCTTTCTGATTGCCGATGAAGTGGGATTGGGAAAAACCATTGAGACCGCGTTGATTCTACGGGAACTGGCTTCACGCGGAGAGATGAAACGGGCCATGATGATTGTCCCAGCCGGATTGGTGGACAACTGGCGGCACGAACTCAATGATGTGTTCCATTTAGATTTTGAAGTATTCGGAATTGAGGGCGATGTCTCCGACCGGCACAGCAATGCCTTTGCCAAGCATGACCGTTTGATCGCCTCGGTTGACACATTGAAACGTAAAAGCCGCATCAAAAAAATTCTGGAAGCCCCGCCATGGGATCTGATCGTCTTTGATGAAGCACACCATTTAACCGCAACGCGTACAGGTAATAAGGTCACGAAGACCCTGAATTATAAACTCGCCGAAGCCATGCGCGATCATTGCCGGGATATGTTGTTGCTTTCCGCGACTCCGCATCAGGGCGATCATTTCCGCTTTTGGATGCTGGTCCGACTGCTGAATTCCAGTTTGTTTTCCGATGAGCGTGACATGGTGGATAATCGTTACCGCCTCAATGCTGTCGTAATCCGTAGAACCAAGGCGGACGCTTGTACCGCGGACGGCGGTACATTGTTTGCTCGCAGACTTGTTCACACCGAGGCATTCAGCCTGTCCGAAGAGGAAACGGCATTTTACCAGGATCTTCTTCAATATTTGCAGGATGGCTACAACTTGGCGGCGCAGCAGGGAAACAAGGGACGTGCGCTTGGTTTTGTCATGACGATTTTTCAAAAAATCGCCGCCAGCAGTTTTGCGGCCATTCGCTCAACGTTGGAACGTCGCCGTTTGATGCTGACAATTCAAGAGATTATCGAACAGGATGATCTACGCAATGTTTATGAGCGCAATGTCGCTATTGATACAGCCAAGGGATATATCCGTGATTTGTACCGACTTTCCGATGACGTTATGGGAAATGCCGAAACCGAACAGATTCTAGCAAAAATGCGTTTTCAGCTTCTCCGCAAACGCAAGGAACAGGAAGCGAGCCCCGACGCAGAAAACGATTATGACGATGAATTGAATGCGGCAAACGCCGAAGAAGCGGTAGTTTTTTTAACCGCTATGGCCTTGCCTCAAGAAAGGGAACGCATTAATGCTCTTCTGGCAAAATATCCGCAGAAGATTGAAGCTAAAGGCGCAATGCTTTTAAATGCGCTCAAACAAATTTGGGATGCCTCTCCCAAAGAGAAAGTAGTTATCTTTGCAACATATCTTGGGACGGTAGATGCCATTAAGGGGATGTTGGAACTCTATTTCCCCAGTAAAGGCATTGAGGTGCTTAAGGGGGGAGATCACGGAGCAAAAACTTCCGCACAAAAACGTTTTAAGCGTCCGGAT
>JBAXYW010000561.1:0-2688 GCA_041670605.1 Lentisphaeria bacterium | reverse complement strand
GAAGCAAGGTCTGTTTTATGCCGCATTGCTCGCCACGGATATCCACTCGTGTCAGATGTGCTGGCAACTGAAAATTTGCAGTGGACAAGGCATATTTTTGGTTGTACGGAAATTTTTCCAGCCGAAGGAATTCCTTGAAGGACTCTGCGGCATTAATACCGATCTTTTCCGCCATGGAATACGCCTTTTGAGTCATGCTTATGGAGTCTGTCGACATCATGTCGGCGTGTGTTGCAAAATGCAGAAAGGGATAGTGCTCCGTGGATAATCCCAGAAGTGAGTTAATATCAAATCTTAGTACAGACGCCAGGTCATCGTTCAGTTGAAGCAATAGCGCATTGCTGAAGATGTCCGTGTTGAACAGCTGGTCATACGACAGCCGCTCCCGTATTTCGGGTACCTCCTGCAGCAGCTTCAACAGCGTAAATTCTGCTGGGAAAAGTCGTCTCGATTGGGCTATGTTGCTTATTTTTCTGATGGCCTCGATTGCCAAGTCCACGGTGAAGAAGCGGGCGCGTTCCCTGGGATGCTGCGTCATGATCATCAGATGGATTTCAACCAGATTCTTAACCAGTACAGCCTTAATCCAGGCATCATCATCGAAACTGTAGTCCCACTGCAGACGGCCAAGAACATCCTGCAGGGAAAACGGCAGGTAAAAAGGCGACCTGAATTGTTCTCTGCAAACCGGGAAATAGCCCAGGTTGCTGCACGGCAACACGGCGCCCGCCAGGAAATTGTTGCTCTGGACTTGGATGTTACTGATAAAACTCACCAGCTCTTTTCCGGTTTTCTGGCATAAAGCCTGCATTGCTGCAGTCGCCTCCGGCACGTTTTGATCAGGGGGTAAATCCCCAACTGCTTTGATTTTCCATGGATCCCTTGGCTCTGAAAAAGCAGGGAAGTTGCCATAATTGTCAGTCATAACGTTCTCCTTAGGCAAATTCTTTTTTTAGAGGAAATATAGTGACCGGCCGTATGCCACTCCGCTCCTCTTCACTGCAATTTTGCATCGTGATTGATTGTCCCCATCTCGCGGGGCTTTCTGATTCCGGCGTCAAAACCCAGAGAACCGGGAATGCCGGCGGCTTATCTGGCGCGCTGCCATCGCCGTCGGTGAAATAAAGGAGCACGTCAGGGACGATTTCCGGATGATCTTCAAGATACTTAAAAACTGGTCGAAAATCTGTGCCCCCGCCACCCATAAATTCAGAAAGCGTGTCAGAATCTGGGACGAAATCACAGTATTTTTCGACTTTTTGTATTTCAGCATCGCAATGAATCACTGTGATCTCAAAATTTCCGAAGGTGCTGAAGAGGCTTTTTAGTTCCCCCATGAACAATGGTAAATCATCGACCGTGCTACCGGATGTGTCAATAGCCAATACCGCATTCAAACGTTGACCACGTAATGACGGCAAATATAATTTTCGCCAAAGATGCCTTCTTGCCGGTGGGAACCACCTGTATTGGCCGTAATAATGCTGAGTAAGATACCGCGCTAAAAGCGTTTGCCAGCTCAGTTTCGGGTCGCATATATTTTTGATGATTTGTCTTATTGTGCTTGGGATATCGCCGTGATTTCGTTCGACTTGCTGAGAAACTCGAAGAAGCATATCCTGCAGCTTTTCACCAATATCTTTACTGAACTGGGGCTGATAATCCGATTCAAGAATTGGATCCTCTATATCCTCTGCATCCTCTTTTCCGCAAGATCCCGGGCTCAAGTGCTTGTCAGCATTATCTGGACGCTGGGCGTCTGGTGGCAAAAGTTCATAGATTTCTTCTGCCGATAAACCACGCCATTCTGGAGAGAACGGTAATTGCCAAGGCGATGTCATATAGTCCGCATCCTCGATGGCAAACTGAATCTCCAGATCAGCGGCAACATTCCAGCGTTCCTGTTCGCGCTTCTGCTGTCGCAAAAAATGACGGAATGCAACATGCCACACCTCGTGCGCGATCACAAAGATTTGCTCTTTTGGCAAAAGACTCCGAAAAAAATCGCAGTCAAGGAAAATACTGCTACCGTCCGTAGCTGCTGTTTCCAAACGGCTATCGTCACATACGGGCACAATCGCCAGTTGTAAAGCCAGTGAGCCAATGAAGGGCTGTTGCAAGAGTAACTGGCAACGACACCAAGCGGCAGTACTGTGGCAAGTTTCTTTTTTGCTTGTATTGTCCAGCTGATTTGAGGTTTGTTTAGTCTTCATTGTTACTCCTCCCCCCTGTATTTCTGAAAAGCCTTACCATGGCACTTGTTCCAATCGGCATATTGCGGATGTCCGAAAAGCTTGTGAGAGCGATCTGCATGACGCATTGGGTCTTCAGCAGATCCCAGGGCATCCGCCATTACCATGCCTGCAAAGTCACTGTCAAGGGCAAGAGAAAGCTTGAAGAAGCCGTTCAGAAGCAGTTTTTCGTCCTCTGAATTTTTTCCACTCCAGAGGTGGTAATTAATTGCAGCGCAGAAGGCATAGGTTTGATCCGGCGACTTGGGAATTTTGATTTTGGCCTTACCGCGTATCATTGCTCCGACGTCACCGATTTTGCTGCCGAGAGAATGAAATGCCAGAAATTCTGCCCCAGCGGCTTTTCCCACCAAACCATAGACTGCTGCGCACAAGAGATCCGATTGCTTGACATTAAACATTCCAAGCATAGTGCTTACGCGTTCCCAAGAACGAG
>JBAXYW010000560.1:0-2691 GCA_041670605.1 Lentisphaeria bacterium | reverse complement strand
TTTGACGGTCTGATCGATCCGTTTGTTGCCAATGTGAGAAACAACAGTCAGCAACTCTCTGCCGTTTGCATGTCGATAGGAACTGGCATAAACCTCTTCACCTTCCATGACAAGGGCTGGATTTTCTGGGTTGTAATATCCGTAAAACTTCGCCTGCGGAACGCCGAAAGCTTGGTAGATACGCACGATCTTATCGAAAATACCAGAATGGCTCCGGTTCATTGCCGGCATGGAATTATGGATCAGCATTCCGGCAAGCATAGCTCGGGTCATACGGAGGACATACAGTTCCGGCTTTTCCTTGCCACCGCCATATTTCGGGCTCAAAACATCCGCCGGCATATACCCGCTGTTTGTAATTCCGAAGGGGATAGTGTTGAGTTCACAAGCGAACATCGCAAGCGGATAGGTATCCAGAATATCCTTGCCATCATGTAACAAAGAACTACTTGCCTGGCGGATATGCTCCCCGTTGAACAGATGTGTGACAAAGGTAAGTGCTGGCGGCTGCACATAGTCCGTGTTATGCATGACGATCACATAATCATTCACTCCGGAATCCATCAGCGCAAGAGCGATCCGGCGCATGTGTTCGCGTGTCCCGAGGATGGCTGTTCGCCCGTAACAGCCGTGCAGATTGTTATTGCAGACCTGTGCTGTCCCGTAGTCAAAATAAAGTCCGTCGAACTTCACGTGTTTAAGCATTTGTTGTGTGTTCCAAATATAGAAATCACTTGCCGCCGTTGTCGGACAAAGCGTGTGGACACCGTACTTTTTTCCGTTTTTCATATAGGGATACGGTTTCAGCGGAACAAGTCCCCATTCCTGAAGGAACGCTGCGACTTCGGGGTATTCATCGGGAATGGACATGTTCATGGCATACGGAAAAGGCTTTGCATTGTAATGCCTGATTCGAGTAACTTCCTTTTGGTAAAAATTCAGCAGAGGATTGTTTTCTTCCGGAAGATTTGCCAGGCAGTCACCGTGAGTCTGTCCATTCATCCATTGGGTGAAGGCAGTATAACAGGTCGGGGTTTTGCCGGGACGGTTAAGTTCGCTGTATCCCCCCATGGTATTCAGAGGATAATTGGCAGGAAGTTTTTTGACTGGAGTTCCGAGCAAACCAAACTCAAAGGTGAATTTCTCTCCAGTTTTCAGTGCAGATGCCAGCGTTACGGTAAATTCCGCCGTTATGTCATTTGCATTGATCTCCATGACATGCGAACTTTTTTCCGGCCAGGTATGACGACTTTCCGCAAAGAAGCAGAATCCTTTTTCTTCGTCCCCCAGGAATACGACCGGATAATACAGCAGAGTGCGTTTACCATTTCTGACAGCATCCGTGATTTTGCTTCCCCAGGGTCCTGCGGCTGCATGGAGATATTTTGCAGCCTTGCGGGGAAGAGTGAATGCAAGCTCAATGGTACCGAGATTCTGAAGAGCTTCCACTTCCACCTGATAGAAGGAAACGCCATCATATTCGATCCAGGCGCTGTTGTTGATCCTCCACTCCTGTGAGGCAGCGGCAGTGGTATATTCAAAACGGTGTTTTTCAGATTTGCCCCATTTTGTTTTTGCATTTTCGGCGATCTCTTTCCCATTGATGCGGAGCGCCGCAGGATTTGCCAGAAGCTGCTGATCCTGGGACATCATTTGAACCGGGAAAAGACTGTTTTCAGCAAGTACATAATTACGTCCCCACATAGAAACCGTCTTGCGGTTTGCTTTCCCGTTGACTTCCAGCGGAGTAAAGGGTGGAATGATCCGGTTGTCACATTTGAGTTTACTCCATTCTCCGAACCCGGTAAAAGGCAACGAACAGGCCGAGATGATCCTGGAATCTTCAGCCGTGCGGAGTTCGATCCGATACACTCCGCTGCGGTTATCTTTGACAAACGGAATCACTGTTGTTTCCATATTCGCCGCATGGGAATACAGATCTTTGCTGTCAGGTGAAACAAGAACCAGCTGTGCCTTATATCCTTTTCCAAACTTGGCCTCAGCCTGATTTTTGCGATACCTAACAATCACTTTTTCCTGTCCAAACAGGGGAAAGACACTCAGATAATCCGGAGATATCTTGACCGGGATCACCTGTTGCTGATAAACTTTTTTTCCGCCGGGATCACCCAGGGTAAAAACCAGTGAATCAATATTGGATGTCGTCAAGGGAATATTGAGCGCAAAGTCAATTTTTTCTCCCGGTGTCAAATTCAGATCCTTGCGGAATGCAACTTCCGGAGTTATCATCCCCTGTGAATTTTCAAGGGTCACCTGATAAAGTGCTGTGAAAGCGGCCTTGCCTCGTACCGTGATTTTTTGCTCCAGATTACCATACGTCGGATCATTTTGTGCTGTGATCTGAAGCGAGGGCACTGCCGTGACAGGAAGCAGAAGCGTATAGCCTTCATAATCATCATAGCCAAATCCGGGACGGGATAATGCGGAAATGATTAATTCATCATTCAGTCGCCAGGTACGGCAAAAATTGAATTTCACACCGTCTTTCGGTGGAGCAGCAAAACCGATGCTTTCCCACGGAATCATCACCTCTCCCTGCCAGCATACGCTATCATCAACCTGCATTTTGTTGGTTGTGCGATATGTCCAAAGCGGATTGTAGTTAACATCGTTATTTTTGCTTTCCGTATATCCACCGGCAAAACTCCCGGCAAAACGGTAATAATCCTT
>JBAXYW010000559.1:0-2694 GCA_041670605.1 Lentisphaeria bacterium | reverse complement strand
TTGATTCAAATCATGAGAAGCATAGTTGTGAATGACAAACCGTACTCTGAAATCTTTTTTCAAAAATCGCTCGAAAAATCTCTAAAAACGGCTTGACATTGACACATTATCTTCAGGCTGCGTGGCCCCGGCGAGCTTCAGCTCGCTTCCCCGCCCCCGTGTCCCCGTTCCCGAACCATTCCACCTCTATTTTTCAGGACGAAACCGAACCGCGCTATGGGATACCGACACCGACACCTACAACTGATAAATTTCAAGGTTGTATGACTTGACATTCCTTTCCCAGTTCCTCAATGATCCTGAAGCGTCCAGCTTTGGCGCGATCATACTCATTCAGCGTTCTTGTAGTCAGGACGATCGCATAAAATTGTTGCTCGAAATCCAGGAAGAGAGTCTGCCCGCTCCAGCCGGAGTGATAAATGGTTTGTGATGAAAATCCGTCCGGTTTACATTCGTCTTCAACAATCCAGCCGAAACTGCGTTTAATGGTACCGGACTTTATCCGGATACTGCGAATATCGTCATATCCCGCCTGGGAAAAGAGCCGGGTTCCAGAAGAAGTCTTTCCCTGTTGCAAAAGGCAACGACAGAATTTTGCCAGATCGTCGGCGCAGGAAAAAACGCCCGCATTTCCGGTATAGAAGCCATCCTGAAAGAGTCGGGATGCGATAAAATCGGAGATTTGTCCTGCTTTAGCGGTGGCGCAGGTCTGTGCCAGACGAGCCGGATCAGCACTGAGCGGCTTTCCCAGTGAGGTGTCGTTCATTCCAAGTGGCTGAAAAATTTGTTGTTGACAGAATTGATCGAAAGGGGTCTTGCTGACTTCTTCGATAATCATGCTCAACAGATGGAAATTCCAACAGGAATATTCGAACTTCCCATAGGAATTTGCGGGCGAAACGGACAACAGTTTATCGCGAATTTCTGCTCCCGTCGGAGCATTGTAATGGCTTTGCTGACCGAATCCCGAAATATGCATGGCCAGGTCGCGGATACGGATCGGTTGCGGGAGGCTTGCACGGTATTCCGGCAGATATTCATTGAAAGGGTGCTCAAAATCCAGCAGGCCCCGGTCTCTGGCAATCAGCAGAGCTGTGGTGGTGGCCAAAACTTTGCTGACGCTGGCCATATCAATAATGGTGTTTGGGCACATTGGGCGGGTATGTTCGGGGTCGGCATAGCCCCAGGCTCTGGGTTCCAGAACTCCGGACGGACTGCCGCCCGCAAGCACTGCACCATCAATAATTCCAGCCTGAATTTCGTCTTCGATCTCTCGTTCCAGCATCAAAAAAACCTTTCTTTATTTAGGATAAATTGCCGTCAACAACCGGAATATTGTTACAAAATGTTGCACACCAGAACCCGATGAGCGCTCTTCCGTCCTCCCGATGCGCCAGATTCCATTTCCACAATATCGTAATTATTGGGGAAGTCCAAGATTATTTTCAGCAGCCTGGCGGTAATTCTCGAAGCCGTCGGAGCCTCCGACTCCTGGACAGATTGACCAAGCCTGATGGGTTTGCACCCCGTTTTGGTAGCCGCAGACATCATTTTTTTCTTTAATGCGTTCAAAAAGCAGTTTGAAAAGCTGGGCAGCGGGCATTTTAGCACCGTAATCCAGTCCCAGAAGCTGCAAAGTATCAAGGTCTTTTTCCTGATTTCGCAGCCCCATGGCAAAGCCCATTGAGCAGCATCCGCTATCGGGATAAAAACCATTGCAGGGCGGGCAAATCATGCAGGGGCCGGCAATCAGTTCAATAAGGGTCTCCGGATGCCTGCGACAAGTTTCAATCGCTTCATAAAGATTGTCTTCCGGGATCGGGTGATACTGTTTGTCAGTGCTTTTCCCGACAAAACAAGCCATACACAACAGATGATGTGGACTGATCTGCAGGAGTTCCCGCTGATACATTTGAGCCGCAGTGTGTTGTTTGCAGACTGCCCGTTCGGCCTTGCTGCGCCCAAAAATCAGTTTTTCCAGTGCCAATTTTATACCGCGTTCGTAGTTCCCGCTGTCGGCATATCGACAGCCCTTCCAGGCCGGCGCAGTCTGTCGGGAAAAACCGCAGATGTTCCGGCAGCTGGGAATACCGAACTCCGGCTGAATCAATAGCCGGATCAGGTCACTGGCTGGGATCTCAGCACCAGGCATGAGTCCCAGGCGTTGCAAAATCGACAGATCCCGGCGCAAATTAAACGATTTCCCTTCCGGCGTATCGTACGCATCTCCGGGATTTTGAAATTGAAACGTCGATTCAACATCACAGCGGAATTTTAGCACGCAATCACGGTTTCTCGCGATGCGCTGCTGGATTTCGTCCAGCTCCTCTTCAAAATAATAGGGGACCACTGTTTGTCGTCCCAGCCTGCAGATCAGGCAGAGAATCTGATACGGACGCATTTCAAGACAATCATCGTAGTTACAGTTTTTTTTCATAGCGTAACGTATACCTGTGAACAATTTTCAAGGACTGGGATTACCTGCCAAAAAGAATTCTCCCTTTTGAAATATAGCGTCGTTTCTGTGAAATTTCCTGCAAGTGCATACAGATTAACGTGGAGCAATAATTTATAAAATATGGGTATTCACCTGAATTTGTGGGTACAAACGAATAAAAATGATACAGGGAGCTCTGCTCCCCGTACCCCTCGGGATTTTCCAAAGGCATTGGCATCTCCCAGGCATTACGCCTG
>JBAXYW010000558.1:0-2695 GCA_041670605.1 Lentisphaeria bacterium | reverse complement strand
TAAACGATCTGTTTCTGAAAAAGCCGTCGCGCATCGACGTGCTGGGGATGGTACTGATTATCTCTCTTCTGGTCTGGCGCCTGATGGAGCGCAATATGAGGAACTACATCGCCAACACTGGCAAGCAGTTGCCGGGATGGAACAAGGGACAGACGACACGCCCCACCGCATACATGATGAAAACGAAATTTCATGGCATCAAGGTGGCACGCATTGGCGCGGAACGGAGACTTCTCGGAAAAATGCGCGTTGAGGTATCGGCTTATTTGGAGGCTCTTGGACTTGACGGGGAGGTTTTTACCACACCGGGAGTAAAATGTAAAGCAATTTTGCGGGTATAAATTTCAAATAGTCAAAAGGAAAATTAACCTAAAAATGCGTTCAAAAAAGTGAGAAATGTGGGTTTAGAAATTGCACCCATTGACAATTAATAGCATATTTTGGCAAAATTTTAACCCACTAAAAAACCTGAGGAGCCTTTTTTTGAAAAAATGCTGTTTTACAATTATTCGGGAATGCACCCAGCGGGAGCGGATCCGGAGCTGGAAGCTCCGGCCACTTTCTGGGGAGGATCCGGAAGCGGGGAAGCAGGCGATAAGCCCGCGGAGGCAACGTAGCCTGAAGGCTGAACTACAAACATACATGTACCCAATGCTTTACATAAGTTGCTACGGAATTTCTTCCACAAAACTCGGAAATTTTCCGCGAAGCGGCTCAGTTCAACAAAAAACTGCTAATAGTAATACAGAAATTCCCAAACTTTCACAGTAATTCTTATGCTCTTTAGGAATTACTGTGCTTTCATGGAGGCTCCATGACTTTTTATGATAGTGTATGATTCTGCTTGACAATTTACTCCGAGAAGTTATTTTTTTCGTCGTCACGCAGAAATCAGCCAGCCCACCCAACCAGGGGGCCTCCTGCCCTGTATGGGCGCGCGCAAGCAGTGCTCGACAAAAGGAGACTGGGGGGAGTGATCGATTACTCCTGACATCAACTTCTTGCCTTGAGCAGGATTTTTCCGCCGAGGAAGCAGAGGATGCCGGCCAAGATCAGCAGGACGATGCCAACAACCACCAACGGGATGCTTTTCCCCCATTGCTGCTGAAGCAGAATCAGCAAGGCCCAAACACTGATGATCAGCATAAAAAGCATCGGTAGCAAAGCGAACAGGACAGGGCGTTTGGTGCGGTACAGAAACAATGTAATGGCCAACAGCGTCAGTGCGGCCAACAACTGATTGGAGGCACCGAAAACAGGCCAGATCTGATGCCCACTGCCGCTGAAGGCCATGATCCCGACCAGAATAACCACCGCCAGGGTGGCGACCCAGCGGTTACTCAGGATATTGCGGCAACAGGAACATGCAGAGGATGACGAAGACGCTGCAGTGTTTGCCTGTTTCGGAAGGATGAGTTCCTGCCAGACGAAACGAGCCAGACGGGTGGCGGTATCCAGACTGGTCAGAATAAAAGCGGAAATCGCCAGCGCGATAAAATTCCGTCCAATTCCAAAAGGAATATGCAGGCTTTCACAGAAATGTCCCAGCCCGTTGGCAAAAATGATCTGTGGAGCTTCATTGGCGGCAAACAGGGCTTTGATCTGATCCAGCCCGAGATAGCCGATGCTGCAGATTGCCAGCACAGCCAATACCCCTTCAATCAGCATGCTGCCGTAAGCCACCGGTAGAATGTGCGATTCACGGTCGATCTGCTTAGCCGAAGTACCGGAGGCGACCAACGCATGAAAACCCGAACAAGCGCCACACGCAATCGTGACAAAAAGCAGAGGGAAAATACTGGGGATTGCCTTGACTTCACCTACATAGGCTGGTAAATCGAGCGTCGGACGGGCAACCAACACACCGGCAAAGCCCAGTAGTAGCATCGCATACAGCAGATAGGAGTTCAGGTAATCCCGCGGCTGCAGTAGAACCCAGACCGGAATTACCGAAGCACACAGGCAATAATACAGCAAAACGATAATCCAAACAGTACGCGCGGTTTCCCGGGAACCCAGAATCACGCTCAAATCCAGCGGAATCATCGTGCCCACCCAGATACAGCAGAAAAGCAACGGCACAAAAATCAAAGAGCCCTCGGCCAAACTAATAATTTTGCGGTTAACAAGCACCCCAAATATAGGAGCCATTGCAATAAAAAGAAGTGAAGACGTCGCCACACAAGGAGTTGACAGAAACGAATCAGCGACCATGGTAGTAAAAACAGTGACAACCAGTATCAAAGCCGCCAGGCAGAACAGCAGAAACAATTGCCGTCCGGCATAGCCCAACTCCTTTTCGATGACAAAAGCGATGGATCGACCCTGGTTGCGTACGGAAAGAAACATCGCCGAGAAATCATGCATTGCTCCGATAAAGACACAGCCCAGCATAATCCACAACAAGGCTGGAAGCCAGCCGAATTGAGCAGCCAGAATCGGGCCGACAATCGGCCCAGCACCCGCAATCGAGGCAAAATGATGACCAAAAAGAACCGGCATCGGAGTGGCGACGTAATCGATTCCGTCAGCCAGTTCATGCGAAGGACAAGTCCGACCTGGATCAATCCTAAACACCTTTTTCAGAAAACGGCCATAGAAAAAATACGCTGCCAGAAAATAGAAAAAAACCAATACCAGCATGCATGCTGCATTCATAACCCCCAAAACTCCTTTTTGTCAATCAATAGAGAAC
>JBAXYW010000557.1:0-2698 GCA_041670605.1 Lentisphaeria bacterium | reverse complement strand
TTTTTTTACTTGTGAAAATGCAGTTTGGCATTATACTAAAAAAATGTACGAATTAACACAGTGTTTTTGGGTTTATAAACGATTTAGCTGGGGTGCTCATTGAAGGAGATGGAGAAAATTATGTTTGGTAATTTTGTTAAGGTACTGGTTATGACTTCTGTTATCAGTTTGATTTTCAGTGGTTGCACCAAGAAGCCGAAAATTGATCTCAGTGGTCTCAGGGAATCTCCTGCGGGTGGCAGTGCTCTTCGGGGCAGCGGTGTTGATAGTGGGCTGGATTTTACCGGACAGGGCTTTTCGTCTACCGATGGGATGGAACCTCAATTTCCGACTTTGAACGGTGATTCCGGCAGTGCAGCAGCAGGGGACTGGGCGGGATTGGAAAAGCCTGTCGGCAGTTTGAGCGGTGAAAACTTTCTGCAGAATCCTGTCGCTTGGAATGAAGTCGTCTATTTTGCTTATGACCGTGCGGAGGTTTCTCCTTCCGAGCGTTATAAATTAGACGCCTTGGCGAAAGTCCTTTTGGCAGCTCCGGAACAGGGCGTGATTATTGAGGGGCATTGTGATGAGCGCGGGAGTGATGAATACAATCGTGCGCTTTCCGAACGGCGGGCTTTGTCAGTGCGGGAATATCTGATGACTTTGGGGGTTGGCGACGTGCGCATGCTGACTATCAGCTATGGTGAAGACAAACCCGTGGTTCAGAATGCCAGTACCGAAGCCGATCATCAGAAAAACCGTCGAGCACAATTTTTGCTTGGCATTCGTCAATGAATTGTCCGCTTGAGGTCTGTGCCGCGGTGATTTTTCATGGCGGTCGCCTTCTTCTTGCAACCCGCCGGCCAGGCGGGCATTTGGCCGGTAAATGGGAATTTCCCGGTGGCAAGGTTAAGGCTGGAGAGACGCTTGTTGCATGTATAAACCGGGAACTCCAGGAAGAACTCGGGTTGCCGGTGCAACAGGCGTCTTTACTTTTTGATGTTCAGCATCACTATCCGGAAAAAACAATACACCTGCATTTCCTTCTCTGTGAAATTGATTCTGACAAAGCGGTTCATCCCAGAGAGGGGCAGCTTGTTGCCTGGTTTCAGGCCGATCAACTGCCATTGCAGAATATGGTACCCGCTGACCGGATTGCGATTGAGCATATCCGGCGGAGCAATTGGATGACACAGGACGAGTATTCTGAAGCACCGGATACTGAATTGCCAGTATTGCGAAATCCGGTGCTGACTGGATTGTTACAGGATTGGTTGCGAAAATGAGCGAGAATTTACCCGAAAATAAAACGACTTCCTCGATCCGGCTTGAGCATCCGGAATGGTACAAAGTCCCGTTTCAGGGGGGGCGTGAACGCATTGCGATGCGTTCGCTGTTGCGCAATAGTCATCTGCATACTGTTTGTGAAAGTGCGCGATGTCCGAATCTTTGTGATTGCTGGAAACGCCAGACTGCGACTTTTATGATTCTTGGCGATACCTGTACCAGAAATTGCCGATTTTGTGCGGTGAATCACGGACAACCCCTGCTCCCGGATGCGGACGAACCGGCTCGTATTGCGGAAGGGATCGCCACATTGAAACTGCGTTTTGCCGTCATTACCTGTGTCACTCGGGATGATCTTCCCGATGGCGGGGCTGCTTTGATGGCTGAAACAATACGGGCGATTCATCAACGTTGTCCAGAGACCAAGGTCGAAGTGCTCTGTTCAGATTATGCCGGCAGTTTGCCGGCACTGCACTGCGTTCTCGATGCCGCCCCTGAAGTCTTTGGCCATAATCTGGAAACCGTAGAGCGATTGACGCCCTTAATTCGCAATAAAGCCAATTATCGGCGCAGTCTGGAAGTGCTTTCAAGAGCCGCCGTTTGGGCAGCCAATCACAACCGACAGCCGCGCATCAAATCCGGGTTGATGCTGGGCTTGGGAGAAAACGACGAAGAAATTCGCCAGGCACTGGCGGATTTACGGCAGTCGGGCGTGCAGGTTATCACTATCGGACAATATTTGCAACCCGGAAAAGAGAATTGGCCAGTAGCGCGGCATGTCTCCCCTGAAGAATTTAAAAACTGGGCATGCGTCGCTGAGCAAGATTTTGGCTTTCGCAAAGCGGTCTGCGGCCCATTGATTCGCAGTTCGTATCTGGCCGAAGAAGCATATTTGGCCTGAATGTTTCCTTAGGGTCGAACATATCGTTATTCGGAGGACAATACGATGGATTTTTACACGATTGTACGCCCGGAGCACTTGAATCATTACCATTATTTATTTGGTGGCGTGATGTTGCGCTGGGTCGATGAATATGCTTATGTCGCTGCTATAAGGGAATTTCCGACTGCGCGTTTTGTCACTCGAGCCATGGATCAGGTATCCTTTACGCAGAGTGTTAAAAATGGTGCCATGCTGCGTTTTCAGGTAAAGCGCGAAAAACTCGGCAAAACCTCCGTGTGCTATCGGGTGGTCGTTTTTGCGCGTGATTTGCAGGCCAAAGAGGAATATCATGTTTTTGAAACCGCCGTCACCTTGGTATCGCTGGCACCAGATGGCAAGAAAACTCCGCTCCCATCCTTGCTTCCGGAATTGTAAAAAAAACTTTTGTTCTGGAGCACTTTCAACATTGAGGTGAATCATGAAAATTCTTCTGATCGGTGGAACCGGTAATCTTTCCCAGGCCTGTGCGGAATTGCTCTGCCAAAGAGG
>JBAXYW010000556.1:0-2704 GCA_041670605.1 Lentisphaeria bacterium | reverse complement strand
GCGGGAGCGGATCCGGAGCTGGAAGCTCCGGCCACTTTCCGGGGAGAATCCGGGAGCGGGAGCGGATCCGGAGCTGGAAGCTCCGGCCACTTTCCGGGGAGAATCCGGGGACGGGAAACGCGGGCTGAACTACTAGCGCACATGTCCCAAAATGGCCTGCATAAGCGATCTCAGGCTCGCCTGAATTATTCATAGAGAGGCTTGAATAATCCGGGATTTGCCTTCGCCTTGCGCAGGGCATCTGCAATCAAGGGAGCAGATGACGCAAAACATGTGGCCATTGCTTCACGCTGGCCGGGTGACAGTTCGAAGCGGGATGCATAACTGAACGTGCTGGCGCTGCCGTGGCAGAGCAGCGCTGCATTCGGGTTCAGGAGCACAGGTACCATGCTGAAAGACCGGGAAAATTCCTGTTGCCAGATTTCGGCAACATAACCATAATGGGTGCAACAAAGCCCAACAGCAAGTTTTTTCGGGCGATGCGGAAAAAGTTCTTTTGCGCATTGCGCATATTGAGCAATGCATTGAGCCACTTCGCTGGCAGCGGGATTTTGCTCAATGAGCTTTGCCAGACCTGGACAGGCCAGCGAACGGATCCGTTGTGCGGCGATCCCATTCCGAATCAGTCGTTCTGGATAAACGCCGGAAGCAATGGTTGTCTTGGTGCCAAGCAGCAGGAGTTCTCCGTCCGGATTCTGACGCAGGAAATCCGTCATCAGCCCAACTGCAGCGTTGATGATGCCAACCACTGGAAAGGCTGGACGGTAGGTTTTTGCCAGTTGCTCATAAACGATGGAGAGGGTATTGCAGGCAATAAGGCAGAGATCCGGCTTGAAGGGAAGCATCCCTTCCAGTGCGGCATGGAAAACTCGCCTGCGGATTTCATCAGAAGGCAGATCATTGTAGCCGATATCACGGTCGGGAAAGGCATTGAAATAAATGAGCTCCCACTCCTTTTCAGCAGCAGAATGCTGAAAAAATTTTGCCGCGATGTCAAGTCCCCCAAGTCCCGAATCGCAGACGAGAAGCGTTTTCATGGCAAAATTCTTTCCGTAAAATAAGCTTGAACGAGTTTTTGCAATTCTGTCGAAGCGTGACCGATGCTGCCGTTGACGATTCTGCTCAAGCCATCTCGCCAGTGGGTTTGGTGTTGCATGCAAAGCACCCGGTTGCGCAGCATCGCAGCGGCCTTTTCTGGATGATTTTCCCAAGTGGAACAGATTTTCTCGAGTTCCCGGTGATAGCCCTCCTCGCCATACCAAGCCAGGCATGCTTCCCAGGCGGCCTGAGCAGCGACTGGAGTCGCCAGAGCAGCGGAAAGCTCGGCAAAAAGTTTTTCAAAGTCCTGCGTCTCTTTGTCATTCAGGTGACGCAGGGCGTTGGCCTCGATCCGATAGGGGACGGTTCTGGTTGACAGCAGCCCCGATGGGTCGAATTTCAGTTTGAGAAAATAGCCTGTCTTGCGAAAAATGAGTGGAGTGTCCTGATAAAAAACGAAGTTGCCCAGGCTGAAAAAGGCTGGCGTTTTGCCGAAAAGAGTCCTGCCTTGCGGGACATGCGGGTGGTGTCCCACAATCAGATCGGCACCGGCGTCGGCAATGGCACGAAAGGCCTCATAGACGTAATAGGACGGGAATGGATAATATTCCAAACCACAGTGAACGATGGCGATGACCGCATGATATAATTGCGATTCTTTCGCGGCACGGATACGAGAGACGAGCGAAGCGATATCCCATCCGGCAACACCGAACCCCGAGTCTGTTGCGGCCAGCATATCTTCCCCCTCGGAAAGATTGAAGATGGCGATTTTTACATTGTTCCGTTCAATACACAGCGCTTTTTCTGCTTCGGCTCGGTTTTTCCCAGCTCCGACATAGGCGATGCCGGCCTTTTCAAGCAGGGTCGTCGTTTTGTGAAAGCCGGATTGTCCCGTATCAAAGGTATGATTGTTGGCCAGTGTGACAACTTCGAAGGGGACGGAAGTCAGGGCAGCGAGGTGTTCGGGGCTGCCGGTGAAGGCGGCTCCGCTTTTTACAATGAATTGTTCCCCATCCAACGGTGACTCCAGATTGACAATTCGGCAATCCGCTGAACGCAAATCTGGGAGCAAATCGCCATAAACGGCAAGCGGATCACGCTGAATGACCGGTGCGAAGGCGCGAATCGGTGCCAGGTCACCGGCAATGACGAGCTCAAAAATGGAATGGGCGGAAATGTCGTTCATAGTATTTAAGATTGGGGCATTGGATCTATATTCCAGGTGTGCTGTAAAAAAATAAGGAAAAGTGTCACATGGGTAAAATTAGTATCTAAGGAATGGAAGCGCAAGTCCAACTGAGGCCGGGCTTCAACTTGGATTAATAACAAGAGAAAGTAAAGATGGAATTAAGAGTTTTATTGATTGGTGGAACCCGATTTCTTGGTCGGACAATTGCGCGGATGCCTTTATGAACAAGGGCATACCGTCTGTACGATGAACCGGGGAACACGCCCGCACTTGCCGAAAATGGTTTTTTGCGCTTCACCCAAACTAAGAAGCTTACCCAGTGAAACATCCTCCGACCATCTACTTGCGGAAATCTGCCCCCAATAAGAATTTGTTGGGGGCTTTTTCATATTCCTCAAGAGCCTGAGGGAGCAGCTTCTGGAGGTTTGCGATGCGTTCCGCGCCACCCGGATGGGTTGAAGTCCAATTTTCAAT
>JBAXYW010000555.1:0-2709 GCA_041670605.1 Lentisphaeria bacterium | reverse complement strand
TTGAACTCCTTTTCCAAGCGACTTCTTCGACGCTTGCATTGCTCAGACAACGTCATTCTAAACAATATATTGCGTTTTTCAATTTCTTCACCCGAATACACCAGATAAATGGATAGAATAAAAAAAGATGCAGTTCCCAAAAGCAGGTCGCCCCCATCCGAAAAGGGTTCGGGGATTGTTCTGTCCGCAGATTACGCAGATTTTAATGATTGTTTTGTAGACCTTCACGAATAATCTCTGAATTTTTCGTAAAAGCTGTGTTTTGTCGGATGCGACATGAAATGTCATCCACCTGTTGAAGTTTCGTTGACTGTGTAAACCCGATACTGGATGACAATAAAAAACGATCTTTAGCACTAAAGTTTCCATAATTACGGAAAAATCCACTAGCAAAAACAAAAAATCTGTGGTAATCTGCGAAATCTGTGGATAAAATCTCCCGGAAGACCTTTTTGAATGAGGTTTATTTGCACTTTTTTTCACAAACGGATTGACGATTAGGCTTTGATAGATTAGAATAAATATTAGCCATTTTTTATTATACGGAAATTTGGGAGGTTGCCGATGAAGGGATTGACTGCCAAACAGCAGAATGTGCTGGATTATATTATGGAATTTGCGGAATTGGAGGGAATGGCGCCAACCATCAACGAGATTGCGGAGCACTTTTCAATTAATTCGACGACGGCTTTTTCCCATATTCGTTCGTTGCAGCGCAAAGAATATATCACCCGTTCGTCGAAAGCTCGCAGCCTGGCGGTGGTCAATGCCCAACCCGCCCGGCATTTTTCCCTGACGCTCAGCATTCCCCTGCTGGGGCGCATCAGCGCCGGGGCTCCCTTGTTTTCAGAAGAGCATATTGAACGCCAGATTCACATCGATCCCAGCCTATTGCCAAAAAGAATCTCCGCCAGCGAACTTTTTGCACTGCAGGTACAGGGCGACAGTATGCGGGACCTGGGAATTCTCGATGGCGATATCGTGGTTGCAAAAAAAGCCCATAATGTCGGAATCGGCGATATTATTATTGCCCTCATTGACGATGAAACCACCGTCAAATCTTTGTATCTGAGCGATGGACAGTGGGAATTGCGCCCCGCAAATCCAGACTATAAATCCCTTTTTCTCCCCTTGGAAAAGCTGTTGGTGCAAGGCGTCGTCGTTGCGCTGCAACGCGCTTTTTAAGAAACGCACGCCGTTTGTCTACCCGTCTTTCAGGAAGGAACTTACATGATTGCCCGTATTACCGGTGTTTTGCTGGAAAGCAGTTTGACAGAGGTCGTTATTGATGTGCATGGCATCGCTTACGCCTTGACGGTGCCTTTGAGCACGGTTGACAAGCTGCCGGCATTGCAGCAAGCCATCAGCCTGCATACACATCTGCATGTCCGTGAAGATGCACTGCAGCTGTTTGGATTCTTTTCCAGAGACGAACTCA
This sequence comes from Lentisphaeria bacterium, assembly GCA_041670605.1. Taxonomy (GTDB): domain Bacteria; phylum Verrucomicrobiota; class Lentisphaeria; order Oligosphaerales; family Oligosphaeraceae; genus JAQVUB01. The sequence goes on along the minus strand of JBAXYW010000555.1, from coordinate 1,271 downwards.
ACCTGTTCCGCATCCTGCTCAATGCAGTACCGGGAATCGGCCCCAAACTCGCCCTTAGCGTATTAAGTTCCTTGTCAATCAATGCTTTTTGCAACGCCGTGGCGGCCAATGATCTAAAAACCCTGAGCAAAATCAATGGGGTTGGCAAAAAAACAGCCGAACGCATGGTGATTGAGCTGCGCGATAAGGTCGGGCAGTTTTCCTCTTCAGAAAGCGTTGCGTTGGCCGGCAGCAGCAAACTGAGCCCGGAAGCCGCCGATGCCGTTGCTGCACTCGAGACCCTGGGATTTAAGCGCGAAGCCGGCGTCAAGGCCGTCCAAAAGCTCAGTTCCGAAGCCCCCCCCAGCGGATACAGCGCTTCGGAGCTGATCCGAAAAGCACTTGCCCAGCTGAATTCCTGAGCCCGAATTTTTCACCCAAAACAGCAGAAATCAAATGTCCTCAGAACGTTTCATTACCTCGGAACTCAATGCCCGCGAAGAAATCTTCGAAACCACGCTGCGCCCCCAGACCTTTGCGGATTTTCCGGGGCAGACGGCCGTCAAGGAACGACTGCAGATTATGGTAGAGGCTTCCCGGGGGCGCAATGAACCACTGAATCATATCCTGTTGTGCGGCCCGCCGGGACTTGGCAAAACCACACTGGCAGGAATCATTGCCAACAGCCGCGCCTGCAATATCAAATCCACCAGCGGCCCGGTGATCGAGAAGCCTGGGGACTTGGCCGGTTTGCTGACCAGTCTCGAAGAGGGAGATATTTTATTTATCGACGAAATTCACCGTCTGCCGATTCAGATTGAAGAATATCTCTACAGCGCCATGGAGGATTTTGTCATTGATATCATGCTCGAACAGGGAGTCGGTGCCCGCTCCGTGCGACTAAACCTGCCCAAATTCTGCCTGATCGGAGCAACCACCCGGCAGGGAAAATTGTCGGCTCCGTTGCGTTCGCGCTTCACCATGCCCTGCCGTATGGATTATTATAAGGCCGAGGACCTGCTGACGATTTTGACCCGCAGCGCCAGAGTGCTCAATATCGCCGCAGAAACGACTGGCCTGCATGAAATTGCCCGCCGCAGCCGGGGAACGCCCCGAATCGCCAATAACCTGCTGCGCTGGGTACGCGATTACGCGCAGGTAATGCATAAAGAGGAAGTCGGAATTACCCGGAACATCGCCGCTCTAGCCTTGCAGAAGCTCGATATCGACGAGGACGGTCTGGATGATATGGATAACCGGATTCTGGAAGCCATCCTGGTGAAATTCAAAGG
>JBAXYW010000554.1:0-2722 GCA_041670605.1 Lentisphaeria bacterium | reverse complement strand
TCACAACTTGTCTGGCAGTATTTTGCATTATGGATGTGTACAATGAACATGAATGATGTCCCTTCGGAATAGGTGCATACGTAAAATCTGAGTAACACGCTTGCATGATTTTTGCAAGACGGCCTGGAAAGCAAGGTCTGGGCGAAATTCATAAGCCAAAACACCGATACCAAGCATGGAAAAATTGCTTTTTGTCGGGGAATAGATGTCAACTCGGTTGATTTTAGGAAAATATAGTTAAAATTATTCAATCTGAACTTGTAAAAGTTGACGGTGATAGTAGCCTATTATCATACCTGCATCACAGCAGCGATGTAAACAGACAAACCAGAGGATTTATGAATCGCTACTTTTACATGGCGAATAATACTGACTTTCTGATAGCGGATGAAAGAGCCATTCTTGGCGAGCTGGCGGCTGAGAATCCCTTTGACCTGACCGACATGCAGCGCAAGGCCTGGCTTGAAGAAATCCGCATTCTGAAAACAATATTGCCAGCCAGCCAGGCCAGTCAGGTAATTTTTGAATATTCCATTCCTCGACTTGGGAAACGCATCGATGTTTTAGTACTGCTTGGTGGTGTTGTCTTTGTTTTGGAATTCAAGGTCGGAGGCAAGGACTATCGGCGTCAGGACATCGAACAGGTCTGGGACTATGCGCTGGACCTAAAGAATTTCCACGAAGCAAGCCACTCCCTTATCATTGCGCCGATTCTGATTGCAACGGAGGCGACGGCAGTAGCCCAAACACTGAGCTTCGGAATCTATAACGACCATGTTTTCGACCCGGTTTGCTGTAATGCATCCGTATTAAAGGAAATTATTGAGAAAATTTTGCAGCAATACGCAAGCGCTGCTGATTTGAGCGACTGGCAGTGCAGTCGATATCTGCCGACGCCGACTATTATCCAGGCGGCAAGCGCCTTGTATCTGAACCACTCGGTAGAAGAGATTACGCGTACGGAAGCATCAGGAGAAAATCTCAAACTCACCAGTGATTTTGTTATGCAAATTATTGCTCATTCCAAGGACAACAAGCAAAAGTCCATTTGTTTCGTGACCGGCGTCCCCGGCGCCGGGAAAACGCTGGTTGGCTTGAATGTCGCAGTTCGGCAATTCGAGAAGAAAAGCCTGGCAGTCTATCTATCCGGCAATCAGCCATTGGTATCGGTACTCAGCGAAGCTATAGCTCGCGATAAGAAACGGCAGGAAGAAGCCTTACACCCAGGGAAAAGATACAATATCACTGAAGCACGGCGAAATGTTCGTTCCTTTATCCAGATTGTTCATCATTACCGCGATACCACCTTGAAGAAATTAAAAAAGTCAATCCAAAATGGAGTTTTGGAAATCGACCCGGCAAAAGTTAAACATCATAGTGATGACGGCTTTTCCGAAGTTGAACACGTTGCTATTTTTGATGAGGCCCAGCGCGCATGGACAAAGCAGCAGTTGGCAAATTGGCTGGCACGCAAGCAGGATATTCAGAATTTCCCAATGTCGGAACCCGAATTCCTGATTTGGTCCTTGAATTTGCGTGAAGACTGGGCAGTGATTATCTGCTTAGTTGGAGGCGGACAGGAAATCAATACCGGCGAAGCGGGGATCGGCGAATGGCTTCGTGCCATCAATGCACGCTTTCCAGAGTGGAATGTTTTTATTTCCGAACAGCTGAGTGGGCGCGAGTACGCCGAAGGCGAACTGAACAGCTTGCTGAGCGCTAATCCTAGAGTAAAGCATAGTTCCAGTCTCCATTTGGCTGTATCTATGCGTTCCTTCCGAGCCGAGCAATTGTCAACCTTTGTGCATTATCTTCTTGAGGGTGAAGTTGCTAAAGCACAGGAACTCTGCAGCACATTATCCGGCAGATATCCGATTGCTATAACGCGGTCATTAGAAAAAGCCAAAAAGTGGCTGCGAGATCATAAACGAGGGACTGAACGTTATGGCATGGTTGTTTCCTCGCAGGCGCAGCGTCTACGACCGCTGGCTATTGATGTCCGCTGCAAGCCAGATACCGTGCACTGGTTTCTGGATGACCTCACGGATATCCGGTCGTCGCTTTTCCTTGAGGATGCCGCATCTGAATTCGATGTTCAGGGGCTTGAATTGGACTGGACTTGCTTGGTATGGGACGGTGATTTCAGATGGAACGGTAATGAGTGGACAAATTTTTCTTTCATCGGTAGTGCCTGGCAAAATATCCGCTCTCCTGAGCGCAAGGCATATCAGTTGAATGCCTATCGGGTATTACTGACCCGTGCACGGCAGGGAATGATTCTCTGCGTTCCAACCGGCAACCCGGAAGATGCCACCAGATTGCCGGAATTCTACGATGAAACATACGAATACTTGAAAAGAATAGGCCTTCACGAGTTTTGAGCCAAAGAAAATATTTTGCATAGGATTGGCTGGTTTTGCCGGGACATTGTGCCGCTATGGCGCAATACAAAGACTGTACTACTATCAGTTGGTTTTTGGGTTTTAGGTTTAAATCTGTCCATGCGCTTTCGTTCACGATCTTTTACTGGAAAAGCGGGGGAAATTTGCAAAGTTTGTTTTTCGGCATTATTTTAAGTTGGAACCGGCTGAGGAATAGTACGGTTATGAAGAATTCGTTTTCGAAATGTTGCATCGGTTCCGAAATCCCTTTTATTTAAGAGAGTACAAACGTGGTTAATACTTTTATCAGTTCCTTCATGGATTCCTACGGGCGGGAAGCC
>JBAXYW010000553.1:0-2722 GCA_041670605.1 Lentisphaeria bacterium | reverse complement strand
GGTGTCGACTTCCTGACGGCTTCCTGGTGCGACCTTTCGCGGAGTTGCAAAGATCACCGGTATGAACGAATCAACACCGTGTGGCGTGCCGCCACAGATCGTCGACATCTCTGTCTCGTCTTTTTTCTCTTTCTGCTCATCTCCAATGCGGCGACAACGCAGGGCATTGATTTTCAGAACCAACCCCGGGGAGAAACGCGTGCCGGTGATGGAATGCGCCGGGATACGCATCTCAACAAAATAACGGTCGGCGGCAAAAGATGTTTTTACCTCGGCAAGGGTCTCGGCATCACGGGTCATGCCGCGACCGGCTTCGCCCGCCGTAACCGTACCGTCGCAGACAACCCCTGAAGCATTGACCAGCAACTGGATATAGTTTCCGCCCATCAGCGGATCGTTGATAAACAACTCAACATCATTGTCCTCCCAAATGGGGCCATCATGCTGCTTGACGGTCGTCTTGAGTTCTTTTGGACGGGACTCCAAACATTCAAAACCAACATAGAGATTATCAGCGTCGTAGGCAAGCTTGAGCCCCGTCTGGTGACGGATGGGATTTTGCCCGAAGGCAAGTCGGAAACGCGTCGTCGTCTCAGCATTTTTCCAATCAAGTTCATCGAGTTTGCCGTCGATTTTGATTTTTTCCAGCAACGGATAAATTTTAACTTCACGATAATTACTGACGTAGTCATCATAGGCAGCGACCCAAGTTTTTTCAAAAAACTCTTGTTCGAGTTTGACGTGTGCAAGGGCGCGCGGGTCAGGGTCAGCCATAGCGGCTTTCTCGGCAGCATTAAGATATTCGCAGAGTTTCTCTTTGGCACCGGGCACCTCGAGAAATTTTCCGACAGGCGTGCTGTGTCCATAGCCCCAACATCCAGGGGCATCCATATAGAGCTTTGTCAGCAGCGCGCGAAAATCGCAGATGCCGCCAGCCCAGCCTTTTCCATAATACAGGGAATTGATTTCTTCATAAACTTTTTCGTAATCAGCGTTGACATCCCATTGGAAGGTAATGCCCAAATACATTGCTTGCCACATCATCCGCCAGTTGTTGAGAACAAAATAGCCGTCGTCGGGAGGGGTGTAGGTGCCATCCGGACAAGACATTTCAGTCTTCATGCCGGTGAAGTTGGGAAAATTTCGTTTATAGAACCGGAGTGTGTCCACCCAGTTCTTTTCAACGGGGATAAAGTGCCGACCGGCTCTCGAGAGCATTTCATAGGTATACAGCGGCACATCGTAGTCATTCCAATTCTTCTGGTATTGGTAATACCACTGGTTGGTCGGGCAGTTCTTATCGTCGAGCGCATGTTTCCAACAACGACGATGATTTGAAATCATCACCAAACCAATGTGCCGGCTGGGTTTGACCCCCTTCGGAGGCTCGGAAAAATTCTGGTATGTCCAGCCATTGAATTTCAAATCCGGCTTGGCTTGGAAAACTTCCGCGGCGACGGCATTGGCGAACGTCCAATACCGTGTCGAGATATGCCCGGCAGCTTTTTCCTCCTCCGGATCAATCGCCAGACATTTTTCACACTGGCACCATTTTGTGCAGTCGTTATTGCCAAAAACCAGCATCACGGGGGGACGCGACTGTTCGTAGAACTTCAGCACGTTCTGTGCAACGATATGAATGACATCAGGATTTGTAGTACAAGGTTGCGGTTCCGCTCCGCCATGAAAAGTTATAACCCGTTTGCCATTGATCAGCGGATAGTAGTCTGGATGCTCCGCAAACAATTTTTCAACATGGTCTTTGAGCGCCGCACCCGAAAGCCTTGTGCCATTTTCGTCCGTGAGACCCACACTGTTCAGCAGAGGCGAAAAACAGTGTCCGCCAATTTCAGAGATCGGCCCATATTTGGCCAAACCGGTTTTGAAGCACGGGTGGCCGCTTGATGAGGTGAAGCGCATGTTGTTGCGCACAGCCCAATCCCAAGTTTCCCAGACCGGTGAATTCCAATGCATATTGACTTTGCAAATATCGCGATAGGTAAAATCTGGATTCTTGAGGATAGTGCCTATCGGCAGGCTGATCGTCGGGCATACTGTGAAATACTCGCCTTCTTCTCCGGGAAAAAGCCAGCGAATGCCACCGTATTTCTTCAAAATTTCGTAGCTCCCATAAAGCACCCCATTACTGGTTTTTCCTTCAATCCGCAATTCTTTCTCACAGGCAGTGATTTTGAAACCATCTTCCTGCAATTTTTTGTCTTTGCAAAGTGCCAGAACGATGGGCACGAGTCCCTTCGCCGGCACGGAAACGATCAATGGCTTCTCCCCTGCCGAAATTTTTCCGAGAAAAAGTGACAATTCTTGCGCTGCGAACGTCAGTACCGGTTCCGCATCATCCGGTAAGACAATGCAGGAAGTCGGTTTTCCGTCTTTTACCAAGGTCAATTCCGCCGCCAAAGCCGGAAAGATAGCGAAAAGAGTCAGAAGCAAAGTAGAAATACGATTCATCGCAGTCTCCTAAATGGGGTTATGAAAATTTTGAGGTTATCATCGCAGAAATCCGGGTCATCCTATTGTCGCCATGCTTCCCCTGATGCGTGTGCATGATTCTGAAACTGCAACCTGTCTCGGACATCGAAAATATTGAACTTAGCATTCTTTGGTGATGCTGGTCAGCTGAGCAGTATCGGCATAGAGCTTCTCGAGATAACCGAAGCGGGAAACAAGAAAATCCTCGACGGTGCTGTCGGCATAGAATTCG
>JBAXYW010000552.1:0-2728 GCA_041670605.1 Lentisphaeria bacterium | reverse complement strand
CGTCCGGGCGGCCTTTTTTTTCTTTTTCCGGTTTTGCTCCACCATGATATTGGCAATAGCAATGCCAACAAAAATCAGAATTCCTAACCAGTCTTTCATCTTCTATTCCCTAGTTGTTCGACATAATCCACGTTTAATCGCTAAATGAACTGCGTGGATTCTTGTCGGATTATGCAGAGGGAAAATCCTCTGCCCGGGCTTGCCACCGGGCAGTTTTCAGGATTTTACTTATTTTTTATCCATTTCGGAATCGCCGCTGATGCTATGGCGCATTTCGGTGTCCGCTTTGATGTTTTCGAAGCGATAGTAATCCATGACGCCGAGCCTTCCTTCCCGCAATGCGGCGGCGAGTGCGAGTGGCACTTCAGCCTGAGCGGCGATAACATTGGCCTGCATTTCCTGGACTTTGGCGCGCATTTCCTGCTCCAGTGCCACGGCGGCAGCGCGTCGGACTTCTGCCCTGGCTTGGGCGACGCGCATATCGGCTTCGGCCTGTTCGGCCTGCAGCCGCGCTCCGACGTTGTCGCCGATATCGACATCGGCGATATCAATGGACAGGATTTCGAAAGCGGTTCCGCTGTCGAGACCTTTTTCCTGAACGCGTTTTGAAATCTGATCAGGATTTTCCAAAACGGCGGAGTAGGAATCGGAGGAGCCGATGGTACTGACGATCCCCTCCCCGACTCTGGCGATGATGGTTTCTTCGGTAGCTCCGCCAACCAGTCGATCGAGATTGGTGCGAACCGTAACGCGAGCTCTGGCTTTCACTTGAATACCATCTTTAGCAACGGCATCAATAGACGCGCGCCCTTTGCTCACATCCGGGCAATCAATGACTCTTGGATTGACGCTGGTACAGACAGCACCGAAAACATCGCGGCCAGCCAGGTCAATGGCGGCGGCCTGTTTAAAATTCAGATTAATGCCGGCCTTATCGGCAGCAATCAGGGCATTGACGACTTTCATGATATCGCCACCGGCCATATAATGGCATTCTAGATCATTGCTGGTGATCGTTTCAATCCCGGCCTTGCGCAACTGGATGTACGCCCGGACAATCATCGAAGCCGAAATTTTCCGCAGTGACATGCAGATCATGGTGATAAACGAAATATGTGCTCCGGAAGCCCAAGCCTGGATCCAGATGCCGAAGAAATGAAAGAAAACAGATGCCAATACGAGCAGAGCTATGACGACAGCGATTCCAAGAATAACCCATAAGCCTTGCATGATACTTCTCCTTTTTTTGAAAAACAAATAACAACGAATTCGTTTCAGGGTTCGATTTTTTCGACGACGATGCGGTTGCCTTCGACTTCAACGACTTTGATGGCGGTTCCCGGTGGCAAAATTTCGCCTTGGGTAACCACGTCGTATTTATGCTCATTGATCCGGACTTTTCCGGAAGGGCGCAGGATCGTTTGGGTCGTTCCGGTTAGTCCGAGCAGTTTTATGTATTCCGGATTATAGCTATGCCATTCCTGTGCGTCGTTTGACGCCAACAGACGTTTTCCGGCTTTAGTTTTGGGAAAGTATTTAAACCAGAGATAAAACAGGGTCAGCATGGCAAAGGCCGTGATCAGGGATGCCGCCGTACCAATAACAAAACCATAATTTTGGAAGATTCCGACCAGGCCTGCAATCAAGGCAATGCCACCAAGGCTGCCAATAATTCCGCCCGGCAATAATAATTCAGCAAAGATCAGCAGGATTCCTGTGATCAATAAAGCAAAAATCAGGCTGGGTTCCATACAATATCAGTTCCGGATGCGAAGTGAGCATTTTTTTCGGATGAATCAAGTTGTTAAAATAAAGCCGATATGAGCGATGTCAAGTATCTTCTCGCAATTCCCAGAGTTCTGAAAGCCAATCCGTCACCAGCCACCCCAAGGGAAATACCCCGGGAACAATGTGCCGGAAACATGTACTGCGAAGGAAGCGGCCTTCGCAGTACAACCTGCATCGCCCCCGCGGGCTTTCGCCCGCTTCTCCTTTCCCAAACCATTCCGTTGAGATGCCGGCGTTCCATAAGCCCTGCGCAGATTTAGGGAAGTCCCGGGTTTATTTCTTTTTATCCCAGCCTCGCTGCAAGATCTCGCTGCCGAATTTCTCCCGGAGCTGATCAATGGCTTTGTCGAGAGAGGCATTTTTCTCCGGATCCCCAGTGACGGGCATTTCCTGTTGAGTTTCTGGAAAGAGGAGGAGTTGTCGCGGCGGTTCCGAGGAAGCGTCTCCGGGCTGACTCAGTTGACTGGCACCAAAGCCAACCAGGCGGATGGCTTGATTGGGAGCCGCCTGCGCAAAAAGGCTGGCAGCGCAATTCAGCAGGATACGGTCGGTCGCACTGGGCGGGCGGATCGGCATCTGCCGGGTAATCGTACGAAAATCTCGGAAACGCAATTTGAGTTGCGCACAACCGGCCTGCATGCCGGACTGCCGCAAACGCCCCCCGACTTCTTCGCAAAGTCGTAAAAGACAGCGCCGAACTTGTTCCATATCTTGGCAATCCACCAAAAACGTCTCTTCACGAGAAAACGATTTTTCAGGGCGGGGTTCCCACTGCACCTGGCGGGTATCCTGACCATGAGCCAGCGCAAAGAGATGCTGTCCGCTGGAAGCCCCAAGCAACTTGACCAGTACTGCCAGGGAACTCTGCTGCAAATCCACAATCCGTTTCAGCCCATAACGTTCCAAAATTTGCCCGGTTTTTTCACCAACTCCCCAAATT
>JBAXYW010000551.1:0-2743 GCA_041670605.1 Lentisphaeria bacterium | reverse complement strand
AGAAAACGAGGTGAATCAGATTGTTGGCGAGAGATTGTGGCATCGTTTAGGTCGCCCTTTCAGGGCTTGGGGATCGTGGATTCGACAACCTTTCTTAGGTCGCCCTTTCAGGGCTTGGGGATCGTGGATTCGACAACCCAGGGCGTTGCCCTGGGCTTTCTTAGATCGCCCCTTTGGGGCTTGGGAATCAGTGCAATGACCAACTTTTGGGAATTGCACCCATTGACAAACAACAGCATATTTTGGCAAAATTTCAACCAACTAAAAACCCTGAGGAGCCTTTTTTTGAAAAAATGCTGTTTTACAATTATTCAAGAATGCACCCGTTTAAATCGGATAACTGCGGCGACACGAAACCAGAGTTCCGGGCTGACGGAAATAGTCACATCGTCCAGCTGACGCAAAACCGAATCCAGTTCACTGATCACAAAACCGCGCTGGATGGAAAGCAGGGCGTCATGCTGGACTTCGGAAGAAGAAGCAGTACCAACCAAAAGAAAACGAGCCGCCCATGCAGCCCAGCGCGAACGCCGCAGATCATTGATCAGCACGCTGCTCTTGACAAAAGTGCGCAGGCGTTGCAGTAAGACCAGTATTTGTTCATTGCTGAAATGATGAAAACACATGGATGCCAAAGCGTAATCGTAGGGCTGTTCCGGCTGGTAAGTAAAAATATCTTCCTGAAGCAAACATAGCGCCGGGTCGCCTGCTTGGGCAAGCTGACAGCGCCCAATATCGATCGCTGAATCCATTTTTTCAAGACAAGTAATCTGTAGTGGGATATCATGGCGGCGTGCCCAGCGGCTCACAGCCAACGGAATGTCGCAACTGCCAGAACCAATGTCAAGAATACGTATGGGAGAATGCAACTGGTGCTGCTGGATTTCGCGGTGCAAAAAACGCCGAACAACCCGCACGCCGCCAAAATAGTTATTGACCCGCTCCATAAACCGATAACTGGCGGCGGCCAAGGTCGGATCGCAGTTTTCCTGATCCAGAAACTCTGTGTCATTAGCGCGTTGGTCAAACACCCCAAAGCCTTCCTGTTGCCATGGCAGCATCGATCTCCGTATACTTTTCTAATACCTTGGCACGGTACTCGGGCGCAAGCGAAACTGCCTGGGCAGCAATGCGCTCGCAATAACCGCATAAGTGACAGTCCATAGCAGCACAATCACGAGCCCGAAAACTCTCCAAAAAATTTGCTGGAATTTTACTTGTATCGATATAAATCGGGCTCGTTGCCAACGGCGACAACATGCCTTGCATTTGCGCCAGTTCGAAAAGTGCCTTTATTCGCAGTGGGTTGATCTGTCCTGGTTTCCAGAAGTGCCGCAAAGTCCAGTGTGATTCTCGGCGACATGGTTCCTTAAAGCCATAAGACAACAGCAAGTCGGCCAGATTTCCATCATAACGCCGCTCGCTATAGGCTTTGACCCGGCGCAGTAACTCGGTCGATGGGATGCCACGTTCCAAAAGTTTGAACGTCGTGTATCCCATCGCTTCATAAACGCCTAAGTCCTCCGGTCGAATCCAAGCGGACTTGATAAAATGCGACGGGTCCGTCAAACGCAAACGTGAACAACGCAAAAGGCAATAATCAATAAAAAGCTTGCCGCCGTCATCAGAAGCATGAGCAAAGCCATTTTGGTGATAACTTTGCATGGGACAGTTCATCAGACAAAGATGATTGGCAATCAGTTGCAAATCACAACGAACGGCCTGCCGGATTGAACTCAGACGAGAAAAGTCACGATTGATCGAAAAACTTTCCAAAGTTATGGCATCCGCCCCAAGTTCTTCCCAGAACCGGGCTCGCCGCGGGGTGTCGACCTGAGCATAAATTCCCACTCGCACCTTGAACTCTGGAAAACGTCGTTTAAGCAATTCCAAGAGAAACGGTGTCGATACAGTCAATCGGCGCACTCCCATGTTTCCCAGTTTTACCAGCAGAGCCATCAGTCTTTTCTGCCAAGTACGAGTCCATTCCTGGTTGCCAAAACATGAGCCATTCAGCAAATAGTTGAAGCGAATGCCGTGCTTCTCAAGTAGCTGAATGTAGCGCTGCAAGTCCGCATCGGAAAGCGGCGTTGCCAAATAACGCGGACGTCCACCGCTGATTTTGTCATCGGCAAACTTGCCATAAACCTCCTCTACCGGATAAGCAGCCAATTTCGGTACCAAATCCAGATCGTAATTGGCAGCCAGTGAAAATCGGGTTGAGGCAACTGGGGCAGGAATAACGTCCTCGGCTGACAGATTTGCAAGCTGACAATCCGAAGGTTTTATTTGGAAATTTTCTCTGTTCATTGATTATACTGTAATTCCGCTTTTCCAACCCGGCGAAAAAAAGCTTGTCAAATTTTGAAAGCCAGCCGCCGAGTTCAAAGAGTATCCGGAGCTTCCATGCTCCGGATCCCAGAATGTGCCCGGAGCTTCCAGCTCCGGATCCGTTCCCGTATCCTCCCCAGAATGTGCCCGGAGCTTCCAGCTCCGGATCCGTTCCCGTATCCTCCCCAGAATGTGCCCGGAGCTTCCAGCTCCGGATCCGTTCCCGTTCCCGTTCCCGGCGGTCGCAAGCGACCGCCAACAGAACGGCAGATATGCCGTATAGTTTTCTCTTAGGAACTGTGAAAAAATAAAATATCAAAATTGGCCGACTTCCGGTTCGACCGAATAGTTCCATTCACCATGAAAATATTCCTTGCTCATTTTGATTTTGGCAATCTCTTTGTCGCTGATT
>JBAXYW010000550.1:0-2751 GCA_041670605.1 Lentisphaeria bacterium | reverse complement strand
CCGACGAACGTACATGTTCCAAAATGGCCACCTGGCGCAGGGTAAAATCTTTCGGAGACGGGAGCGGATCCGGAGCTGGAAGCTCCGGCTACTTTCTGGGGAGAATCTGGGGACGGGGAGCGGGTTGAAGCCCGCTTTTGACGCAGGCTAAGCCTGAACTACAAACGTACGTATCCGACGAACGTACATGTTCCAAAATGGCCACCTGGCGCAGGGTAAAATCTTTCGGAGACGGGAGCGGATCCGGAGCTGGAAGCTCCGGCTACTTTCTGGGGAGGATCCGGAGCTGGAAGCTCCGGCTACTTTCTGGGGAGAATCTGGGAGCTGGAAGCTCCGGCTACTTTCTGGGGAGAATCCGGGAACGGGGAGCTCCGGCTACTTTCTGGGGAGAATCCGGGAAAGGGAGGGCGTTAGTGTGTGACTTACTCTTCGTTGTCGTTTGCGAGTTCTGTCGGGAGTCGGAAGCCGTTAAGTGCGGCGAGGCAGGAGAGGGAAGGTAGCTCATTCCATGGTGCGGGTTGAAGGACACGGGTTTGCCAGCCGTTGCCGAGGCGCTGTTGAGTCCAGGATACCAAGTCCAGAATGGCTGTCATATCCCAGTGCCGAGTTATTTTTTTGCGGCTGCAGTGCACTGGGTCATCGCAGAGTCCTGGGGTCATGCCACCGGTGATCAGGAGAAAACCCTCAGTTGAATATTCAGCCAGCTGGCGGATCAGTCGGCGGACGCATCTCTGGGTGATTTTACTTTCCCAGCAAATTCCTGGTTGCAGGGTGTGTTTGGCCTGATCCGGCAGCTGGAGCTGATTGAAGTCCAGGCTGATGGCCGGGGGACTGCCACAGGCCAGCAGCTGTTGGCGAGTCAGTCCTTCTTTCCGATCGGCTTTCAGAGGAGTAAAGTCTTCTGGAAGAGGAAACTTTTCTGCCTGTAGAGCCGGAGCGGACCAAGCCAGATAGGAGGTGAAACGATAATCTCGCGCAGCAGGGAAGAGTTCCTCAGCGCCGGAATTAAGGTCCATGATGCGTTGAAAAAGGAGGGATTCCGCTTGAACTAAGATTTTGATGCTGCCCTTTGCCGGCAGTTCGGGGGGCGTCAGGCCATTATCCCAGCGCCAGAGATCATCTCCGGTGCCGATTTCGAGGCGTTGTCCCTGTTGATTGCAGAAGACTAAGGCCAGGGGGAGAGGACTGAACGTGCAGGAATTTCCCACGCTGAGTTCCTGCCATGCGTGCGTGCTGCCATCGGCGGGGATGACGAGGACTTTTTCCCAGCATCCTGGCAATTCACAGGAGCCGATGGCGAAGTTTTGTTTGAGTCCGGCGCCTTTTTTCCAGCGCAGATCAGTGGTGATTCGGGCATGATTGGCGGCATAACGGATGTTTTGGCGCAGGGCGATTTCAGCGCCGAAAGGGAAATGTCCTTCGCTGCTGAAGACCGCGGCTCCGCCTTTGCGAAACAGGCGGACCTTATCGGCGACGAGCAGGTCGTCAGACATATCGTCATAACGGCAATGAAAATTTTTCAGCAGTGGCTTTTCATCGGCCTGCAGGAGTTGTGGTCCGCCGGCTCGTTGAAGGTCATGTTGGACTAGCCAGTTTCCGGTGGGGTGTTGAATTTCGTTTGGGTTGATATTCATGGAAGAGTATGAAAGAAGGTGGGAAAGCAATCTTGCCTTGCTGTATTTAGGGGTTGATGACCGGCATTGGTTTGAGGCGTTTGCCGGCGTTGAAAGGGTTTATGAAAGCGTCTTGGAAGCTGAAGCGATTATGAAAATCTTCCCGGGTATCGTTTTCACTGGTACCCAGCAGGCGTACCTCTGCGAGGTTGAAGACGATATTGCCGAAGTCGTCCGTGCTGAAGATATTCCAGGAAGCGAGGATATCCATTGCCATGCAACCATATTTGGCCAACAGCATTTGTTTCATTCCCAACAGCAATTGCAGACCTGAGATATGCCGGTTTCGAGAATTTTTGCGGCGGGTCAGGATTTCTCTGGCGGTCATGTTAACTGCCAGGCTGACGAAGTGATAGGCTTCGATGGGATACCTGGGGTCTTTTTCCAGGATTTTTGCCAGCAAGTTTTGTTTCGGTTGTTCAGCACTCATTTACTGATCCAATTTTGCCCGGATATTTTGGGCGGTTTTTTGCATTTCATCGATGCTTTCATATTTCTTTTTGCTGACCTTGAAGATGGGTTGGTCGTCGACGAAGCGTGGAATGACGTGCAGATGGACATGCGGGACTTCCTGGCCGGCACAACGTCCATTATTCAGAACCAAGTTGAATCCTTCTGCTTTCAGTGCACGCATTTGCGCAACCGCGACTTTGCTTGCGGTCTCCATCATTCTGGCATGGAAGTTTGCGGGCAGGGTGGTGATGCTGTGGTGGTGATCTTTGGGGACGACCAATGCGTGTCCGAAGTTAAAGGGGGCGATATCCAGGAAAACCAGGATAAGATCATCCTCAAAAAGCTTGCTGCAGGGGATTTCTCCTTTGATTATTTTACAGAAAACACAATCATCAACGAGAGGCATCTCATACTCCTTTCCTGTTTTTTTGGAAGGGGGGGAATTATTAATTGCTAAATTGGCAGCAAGATGGGATATGTTACAATGTAATCTGTATTTGCTTTCGAGGCAACAAGAGAGCCTTGAAAAAGGAGAAAAAGTGGAATGGGGAAGTGCGGAGGAAGCGGGCTGTTGTCCGCTTTTGTAAATTCAGACTTCCTGACACCGACACAAGACCTATATGAT
>JBAXYW010000549.1:0-2754 GCA_041670605.1 Lentisphaeria bacterium | reverse complement strand
CTGTTTTCATATAATATTATGGTAGAAAAACAAAAAACAAACTTTTTATCCTACAAAATATTTTCAGCACAAAAGATGCTTGCACATAGGAGAGGCGTGGATGCAGAATCTGAAATTTTTTGATGCCAGTACGAAGATCGGGGCACCCCAAAACGGGTTGCCTGCGTATGCCGCTACGACTGGCGAACTGCTTGCCGAAATGGATTATCATGGGGTGGAGCGAGCGTTGGTGTGTCATATCAATGCCGGGGGGTGCGGAGCAGAATACGCCAACCGCGCACTCGCAGAATTTTTGGCGGCGGATACTGCTCATCGTCTCACTGGCGTTTGGACGATTCTGCCGGCTTGTACGCGAGAGTTGCCTCAGGGGAAGACGCTTTTTCAGCAAATGAAGGCTCAGCGCATTGGCGCATTGAATATCATGCCTGTCGAGCACGGCTGGATTCTCTCCCGTTTAAGCATTGGGAAACAGATTGAGGAAGCCGTTGAACGGCGCATCCCCTTCATTTTTTATGCTCCGTTGTGGGAAAGTATTTATACCTTCATGAGCCTTTTCCCAAACGCCAGGGTAATTTGTTCCTCCGGAGGTCTTTGGGGAACAGACCGTTATTTTCGCCCCTTGTTGGAAAATTATGAGAATTTCTTTCTTGAGCTTTCGACCTATTGGGTGCCGGAAGGCATTGCCGATTTAGCTAGGGAATATGGGGCGCACAGGCTGCTTTATGGTAGCGGTTATCCGTCCTATGGGCACGGCAGCATGATGCTGGCGTTGCGTCAGGCCGATCTTCCGGCGGAAGACAAGGTCGGGATTGCTGGGAAAAACTTGGAAAGACTTTTAGAGGAGGTGCAAGGATGAGCATCTGGGAAGTCAAAGGCAGTATTGCCGAACAGTATTGGAATCAGGGGCGAGCGGATTTTCCAGTCTATGATATGCATGGGCATATGGGTTCACATAATAAAATTTTCTTCGCACATTGTGAAGCGGACAAAATGGTGAAACATTTGCAGCGTTGCGGAGTCAAACGCCTGGTTTTTTCGCATCATCATGCCTTGTTTGATCCCGGCTTTGCCAATCAACGGGTTTTCGAAATCGCCAGGCAGTATCCGGATTTTTTGCGCATGTATGTGGGAGTCAATCCGAATTATCCGGATATTATTCGGCGGGATCTGGCGCTCTATGAAAAATGGCTGCCGACGGTTATTGGTTTTAAGTTTCTCAGTGCATATCACGGACGGAAAATAAGCGATGAAGCGTATCGCCCAGTTTTTGAATTCGCTCAGGAACATGCTTTGCCAATCCTTTTCCATACGTGGGGCGGGGATGCTTGCGCCAGCCCGGATATGTTTATGGAAAAGGCGGCGAAATATCCCCGGATTCTGTTCTTTTTGGGACATTCGATGCGCCCGGACTGGCAAGGGTGCCGGCGCGTTCATCAAGCCTGTCCGGATAATGTCTATTTTGAACTTACCAGTATTCCCGGGTGTAACCGGCTGATCGAGGAACTCGTTGATGCCGTTGGCAGCCAACGCATCCTTTTTGGCACCGATTTGCCCTGGTTTGATGAATATCAAGCCATCGGCGGCGTCGTGTCCGCAAAAATTTCCGATCAGGACAAACGTAATATTCTCTATCAGAATGTCGAAAAACTAAACATCAAGGGGTTTTAATCATGTTTAAGATTGGTGAAGAAGAAATCAATGCCGTTACGGATACGTTGCGGAGGGGCATCCTGTCCAAGTTTCAAGGCGGTAGCGAGGGGTATCTTGCCCGTGCGGAAAGGGATCTGGCCGCGAAAATTGAGGTGAAACACGCCTTGATGATGAATTCCGGTACCAGTGCCCTGATCAGTGCCCTAGTCGCTTTGGGTATTGGTCCTGGAGATGAAGTGCTAATTTCGGCCTATACCTGGATCGCCACCGCAATTGCTCCGATGGTGTTGGGGGCAATCCCGAAATTGGTGGAAATCGATGAATCATTGCTGATGGATCCCTTGGATTTGGAGAAAAAGATTACGCCTCAAACCAAGGCAATTATCGTCGTGCATATGGCGAATTTGCCTGCTCCAATGGATGCCATCATGGAAGTCGCCAAACGGCATCAAATTCCCGTCGTTGAGGATGCTTGCCAGGCCGTTGGCGGACTATATCGGAACCAGCGTCTGGGCAGTATCGGGTGTATGGGCGTTTTTAGCTTCAATAACTACAAGAATATTACTTGTGGGGAAGGTGGTGCACTGCTGACCAGCGACGACTTGCTTTTTGACCGTGCTCGTTGTTGGCATGACGCTGGCGTGTTTGTCCATAAATACGATTTTGCTTTCCAAATCCCGTATTTCATTGGGCAGAATTATCGTGCCACGGAAATTGACGGCGCTTTGATTTTTGAGCAGTTGAAACGGCTTGATCCTTGTATGGCTATTCTGCGTGAACGCGTGGCCTATGCTCGTGAAAAGTTTGTTGCAGCCGGATTCACTTTGTCGCCGCATCATGATCCGGAATCCGCTGCTGCGGTGTCTATTCTTTTCGATTCCTTGGCGGAAAAAGAAAAGTTTACTGCTCGGACTGGTATGAAGTCGATTTTCGAAACCGCCGGAAAGCATATTTATACCAACTGGGTACCCTTGGTGGAGAAACGGACTTATCGGGAGGACATCAATCCTTTGCTGACGGAAGAAGGCAAAAAAGTCCAGTATAATGAAGCGACGGCTCCGCGGTCGCTGGATATTCTCAAACGCTCCGCTTACGTTACACCAG
>JBAXYW010000548.1:0-2757 GCA_041670605.1 Lentisphaeria bacterium | reverse complement strand
ATTTGTAGTACAAGCTTGCGTCCCGATTTCGAAATTCAGCCATCAAACTACGTTTTGCCAGCGGGTTCACTCCCCAGTTCCTGGACACCTCCGTTTTTGAGACGAAACCGAACCGCGTTACTGGACGCCGGCAGTCCATAGCTCGCGCCGTTCAGCTCATTCCTCCGCTCCCTAAAGATTCCACCCTGTGCTAGGAGGTCATTTCGGGACAGGTACGTTCGTCGGATGCGTACGTTTGTAGTTCAGGCTTAAGTTTGCTCCCCCGTCCCCGGATTTTCCCCAGAAAGTAGCCGGAGCTTCCAGCTACGGATCCTCCCATTTCTCTCGTTGCTCTCCGGTTAACCCTGTTCATTGTTTTTCTCAGTGATTGCCTTTTCAACCGCTTCCAGTTGGGCCTTGTCGACAATCGAGAGATGCCCCTCTACCATGCCGTTATCCAGCTCGTCCACTCGGCGGTTCTTCAACGCATGGAACATTTTACGCAGGTCAACAATACCGCCGATGGTAAACCAGACTGTGGAAATGATCGCCACAATGCCGGGTATGATCATTGCCGTAAACAGATATTTATACCCCCACCAGTAGGCAGGCCATTTATAGAATCCGTTCCAAATAACGATCACTGCAAACAGGACAATGCCCATACTCATGGAATAAAGCAACACACTCCAGGCAATAATCTTGTCGCCTAACGTATATTCATTGGTAATACCAATGATTTTGGCGAAGAAATTTTTCCGCGACCAGACCGTGGTGTTTTCCACCAATCCATCAAGGTTATATTTGCCGCGATGGAGCATCTGATCCAAATTGAAGGGTTTGCGAAAAGTCAGCCAGGAAATCAGGCAATACATGACGATGCTGAAGGCCATGGCGACAAAACTCAGTTCCACCGCATTCACCGGGCATTTGTGAGGATCCATTTTCCATACGATAAACGGATTGAAAGGACTGGAAATGAGTTCCAGGGTACGTCCAACCGGGATATCCCAAGATTTTCTCTGCAGAATCGGATAGACTGTCGAACCCCAGTTCCGCTGGACAATAATGCCGATTATCTGCAATCCGGAACCGGACAGCAGAGCCGCCCATGCGCCCTGTTTCGTACCGAATTTCGTATAAAGTCCGCCGAGGACGACGATACCGGCTCCGGCTGCCCAGATTCCGTACATAATCATGACAAACAAGCTCACATATTCCAACTGCGACATAAACATTGATCCGCAAAAGAAAAAGATTCCGACGCCGATGGTAACTAGGCGGACAATCCTAACGTGCTCCTTCGGCGTAGGTTGCTTCTTCAGTAGTGGCAGCACAAGATCCTGAGACAGAGTTATGGAGGCGCTGTAGATTCGGCTGTCATCCGTAGAAATAATCATTAGAATGACCAACATGCAGAAGAGTCCCATCATGCCGGGTGGCAATATTTGCCGCAGAACGGTCGGTAGCATAAGCTGGTGGAACAGCGTTTTGAATTCCTGAACCTTTCCATCAATTCCGGCTCCCGGATGAGCCCTCGCGACCTCCTTGATGCTGTTGAGATATGGAGTGTCAAGATTTTCAGCACGGGAAAGCGGCTTGTCCGTGCCAATGGTATGAGTATGAACCGGAATAGCAGCCGTTTTTACGACGATTTCTTTGCGTATCTCCGGGTCAGCAATAATCGTTTTGACAACACGGGCGGAAAGTTCTTTGCGACTCTCGGCTGCCTGCCCGGCGAAATGAACATGATTCATAAAGGTGATCACGGTAAGGACAAGAAGGATGTAAAACATGCTCATGAATCCGTTACGCCAAGTGCCGAGCACCCCAGCCATTTTTTGTTCGTGTGGGCTTTTTGCTGCACTCGAGCCGCCCCCCGCGCCGAGGCCTATGCCACGATTCAAAACGAGCGTGAAAATACCATAGAGTACTAAAAACACATTGAAATCGCGCAGATTTTGCACGTCATACGGATTCAAAAAACTTTCACCCGGTGCACGATCCAACATGACCGGCATGATTTCCTGGGTCCAGGAAAAATTCCACAGAATGAAAATGACAAATAATGCCAGCACCGGATAGGCGACCAGCCCCTGCATCGTATCCGTGATAACCAGCGTAACGCTACCGCCCATGAGGATCATCGAGATTGCAAGGGTGAGGCAGATCAGCATGACCACGACGAATGTGGAGATTTGCAACCCGCAGAAGGAAAAGCGTTCAGGAAGGTCCAGCAGACAGATGAAGAACCGACCCGCCAGGGCAGGAAGAATCATATTGGCGAGCATTTCCGAGATGGAACGCATGGTGGAAGCAAAGATCCGCAGTTTTCGGCTGTAACGCATTTCGATAAACTGACCGAAAGACATTGCTTTGGTTTGCCGGAAACGGTATGCAACAAATCCTGTCAGGGAAAGCAATAACCCCACCGGCATCGTCACCGCTCCCCAAAATCCATAGGCAAACCCGCTGGAATAACCGGCTTCGACCATGCCGATCATTGTGATGAGTGCGAGTCCATTGGCAACATCAGCTACGGAGATCACATACCTTCCGCAGACCCGACCGCAGGCGAGAAAGTCGGTAATCCCTTTGACATAGCGCATGGAATAAATTCCCATGCCAATGATAAAGGCCAAAAAAAATATTACAATCATCCAATCAAGTAATCCCATTGCTCTCCCTTACCGCACGTGTTTTCAGTCGATTTGAAAAATTTTCTTCCGTCTTTGGAAAAAAGATATCCGATGATTAGAGTTTGGTTATGTCCGAAAT
>JBAXYW010000547.1:0-2772 GCA_041670605.1 Lentisphaeria bacterium | reverse complement strand
TTACAACTTACAATTTCCCCGTCCCCGTCCCCGCTCCCGTCCCCCACAACTCACAACTCACAACTCACAACTTACAATTTCCCCGTCCTCCCCAGTTACGGATTTTTTCGATCATGTAATCCAGTCGCGGTTGATCCATTCCCGGGTAGAGTCCGATCCAGAAGGCATCATTCATCAATCGGTCAGTATTTTGCAGGGGGGTAGCGATACGGTAATCGATGCCATTGCGGAGGCTTTCAAAGCAGGGATGCCGCGTCAGATTGCCGGCAAAGAGGTTTCGCGTCTGGATTCCGTCTTCTTCCAGGGATTGTGTCAGCTCATTACGGGTGAAGCCGGCTTTTTCGTTCAAGGTGATCAGAAAGCCAAACCAGCATGGCTCGCTTTCGGGATACTTTTTGCACAGCTGCAAGTGCGAAAGGTCTTTCAGACCCTGATAAAGATAAGCGAAATTTTCCTTGCGTTTCCGGGCAAATTCCGGGAATTTCTGTAATTGTGCGCAGCCGATGGCGGCTTGCAGATCAGTTGCGCGCAAATTGAAGCCAAAATGGCTGAAGACGTATTTATGGTCATAACCCAGGGGGAGCTGTCCGAATTTTCCGGTAAAACGGCAGCCGCAGGTATTATCGACGCCAGATTCGCACCAGCAATCCCGGCCCCAATCCCGCAGTGACAAGGCAATTTTTTTCAGTAGTGGGTTAGAGGTATAGACTGCGCCGCCTTCGCCCAGGGTTAGATGATGTGGCGGATAAAAGCTGGAGGTGCCCATATCGCCCCAAGTGCCGGTTAATTTTCCGGCATAGGTTGAGCCCAGAGCGTCGCAGTTGTCTTCGATCAGCCAGAGCGAGTGTTTGTCGCAGAAGTCTTTGATGGCCTTGATATCAAAGGGGTTGCCAAGAGTATGCGCCAGCAGGATCGCTTTACTGCGCGGCAAGAGTGCCTTTTCCAGCAATGCGGGATCGAGGTTCGCCGTGTTGATATCGACATCTACAAAAACTGGAACGGCACCATATTGGATGATTGGAGAAACCGTTGTCGGGAAGCCCGCTGCTACCGTAATGACTTCATCCCCGCGCTGCAGTTGCCGTTTTCCCAACAATGGTGAAGTCAAGGTCATAAAGGCAAGCAGGTTGGCTGAGGAGCCGGAATTAACCAACAGGGCATATTCGACGCCGAGATAACTGGCAAACTCCTTTTCAAATTGCCGGGAGTAGCGCCCATAAGTCAACCAGAATTCCAGCGAGGCATCGACAAGATTTAGCAATTCCTCTTGATCAAAAACACGTCCGCCATAATGGATACGGCTTTTGCCGGGTTGAAAAGGAGTCTGCTGTTGCGTTGCATGTACCAATTGATAATATTCGCGCACCTTATCGAGGATTTCCGTGCGTAATTTTTCCTGTTTTATCGACTCCATATCAATCCTTGTTTGCTTGCTGTCAGACAATAAGTCGCCAAGTCTTTCTCTGTAGAGACCTGGTTTTCACGGTAAAAGCGTCGGTACCATTCTGCGGTACAGTGGAATGTTTCGGCTCTGTTCCAGACGGGGTGCCATTGCAGGCGGCTATGTGCTTTGCTGCAGTCCAGTCGCAGCAGGCCGGCTTCATGCGGGGCATTAGGCTGCGCTTCGAGTTTGAAAGCGATGTCGTTCCAGCAAGCGGCCAGTTCCTGAGCTGTCTCTTCGACGCTGCAGGATGCTGTTTCGGCGGGGCCGAAGTTCCAGGCTTCGGCGAATTCCCGGCGGCCTTCATGCAATTGTTGCGCCAGCAGCAGGTAGCCGCTCAGTGGTTCGAGGACATGCTGCCAGGGGCGCACGGCTTGCGGCCTGCGGATTGTGACGCTTGTTCCTGCGGCTGCAGCTTTCATCAGATCCGGTACCAGGCGATCTTCGGCCCAGTCGCCGCCGCCGATGACATTGCCGGAACGCGCACTGGCCAGCAAGACCTGATGTTTATGCCCGTATTCTTCGGGATGAAAAAAGCTCTGCCGCCAGCAATTGACGAGCAGCTCGGTACAGCCTTTGGAAGCGCTGTAGGGATCATAGCCACCCATTGCTTCATTTTCCCGGTAGCCCCAGACCCATTCCCGATTCTCATAACATTTGTCGCTGCTGACCACGACGATGGCGCGCACGGAAGCACAAGTGCGGCAGACTTCCAAGACATTGGCGGTGCCCAGCACATTGGTCTTCATCGTCTCCAGAGGTTCCTGATAGGATCGCAGTACCAGCGCTTGGGCGGCCAGATGAAAAACAATTTCAGGTTGGAAATCATGTATAATCCGTCGCAGCTCGGCTGCCTCTCGGATATCTGCATATTCTGAGCGAAAATCCAGCTTCAGCAAGTTGAAATGATTCGGGTTTGTTTCCGGCGGCAGCGCAATGCCGCAGAGTTCTGCTCCCAGCTTTTGTAGCCAGAAAGCCAGCCAGGACCCTTTAAAGCCCGTATGCCCGGTAATCAGGATCCGTTTGCCGCGATAGACTTCATTAAACATGCAGTAACCTCAAAATGGATGAACACGGACGAACACGGACGAACTTGGGGTGGACTGGCGCCCACAACCCATTTTTTTTATCCACGGAACACACGGAAAACACGGAAAATTTAAAGATTATTGCTTTGACGGATGAGACCGCCTACGAAAATTGTGCAATGGGTATGCAGATGGCGTCCAAAAAGGTTGTCCGTGAGATTTTATCCGTAGATTTCGCAGATTACATTGGGGTGGACTGGCGCCCACAACCCATTTTTTTATCCACGGAAAACATGGAAAATT
>JBAXYW010000546.1:0-2782 GCA_041670605.1 Lentisphaeria bacterium | reverse complement strand
TTTTGCACTCTCCATCGGTATTGCCGTTTTGGTCATATCCTGTCCCTGTGCGCTTGGACTGGCCACTCCGGTGGCCATGATGGTTGGAACAGGCAAGGGTGCCGAATATGGCATTCTGATCAAGTCGGCCGAGGCTTTGGAAACAGCACATCGGGTGAATGCGGTGGTGCTGGATAAAACCGGGACCATCACGGAAGGCAAGCCTGAAGTCACCGACCTGAAGGTTGGAAAAGAGCTGGATGAAGAAACGTTGCTGCGAATCTGCGCTTCCCTGGAAAAACTTTCGGAGCATCCTTTGGCAGCTGCCGTTCTGGATGAGGCTTCCCGAAGGAACATCCAACCGCTTCCTGTTGAAAATTTCTCGTCCGTGACCGGTCTCGGGCTCAAAGGAGTCATCGATGATGTGCCCTATTACGCAGGCAATCAGAAAATGATGGCCCAATATCATATTGACCCCGGCGATTTTGAAGAGGCCTCCGGGTTGCTTTCCAATGAAGGAAAAACACCGCTTTTTGTGGCGAATGAAAACAGCGTTTTAGGTATCATAGCCGTGGCTGATGTTGTAAAACCCGATAGCAGGGCTGCCATTCAAAAGCTTCAGTCTATGGGGCTGGAAGTTTATATGCTGACGGGCGACAATGCCAGGACGGCTGCTGCCATTCAGAAATCGGTCGGCATACAGCATGTTTTGGCTGAGGTTTTGCCGCAGGACAAGGCACAAAAAATTGCAGACCTGCAATCTGAGGGGAAAAAGGTAGCGATGGTGGGGGACGGTATCAACGACGCTCCCGCGCTGACCCGCGCCGATGTGGGAATTGCGATAGGAGCAGGGTCTGATATTGCCATTGAATCGGCCGATGTGGTTTTGATGCGAAGCAATCTTTCTGATGTTGTTACCGCCATTCTCCTTAGTAAATCGGTGATCCGGAACATCAAACAAAACTTATTCTGGGCCTTCTTTTACAATATGCTCGGTATTCCTTTGGCTGCCGGCGTATTTTATGTGCTGCTCGGATGGAAGCTGAATCCCATGTTTGCTGCTGCTGCGATGAGTTTCAGCTCTGTAAGCGTGGTCCTGAATGCTTTAAGGCTGAAACGGTTTAAACCGCTTGATGCAGGAATTGTATATTTAAAAAACAATAATGA
This sequence comes from Lentisphaeria bacterium, assembly GCA_041670605.1. GTDB lineage: Bacteria > Verrucomicrobiota > Lentisphaeria > Oligosphaerales > Oligosphaeraceae > JAQVUB01. The sequence continues at coordinate 1,636 of JBAXYW010000546.1, read as the reverse complement.
GATGAAACAGAAAACGTTAACAGTGGAAGGCATGAGCTGTGCACATTGCTCGGCCCGTGTGGAAAAGGCCTTGAATGCCATCGATGGCGTGGAGGCCAGTGTCAGTCTGGAAGAAAAATCGGCAAAAGTAAAACTTACCGGAGCGGTCAGTGGTGAAACATTGAAGAAAGCGGTGGAAGATGCCGGGTATGAAGTGACGGGCATAAAGGAATAAGTTCCGTTGTCGTCATTGTGTGAACGTCATCCCTGGTCGTCTATGAACAGGGGTTGACGTATTTTATTTTAAAAAGCCAGATTTGTATTTTTTCCGAATTTCTGTCGATGATACATCCATCATCACTCCATCCAGCATTTTCACCCGTTTCCAGCCTTTCGGCACCTGATTTCCGGCTCCCGGTCTCGGGTAAACAAGTATATCGAAATTTTCCAGCAGGTAGTCGTATTCTTTCCATTTGGTGAATACATCGAGGTTGTCTCCGCCGATGAGCAGGATAAATTCGCGGTTGGGGTAATGTTCTGTTGCAAAGCGGAGGGTCTGAACAGTGTAGGATGGGAGCGGCAGACCAAATTCGATATCGGATGCAAAACATCCGGGGTGACTTTCCAGCGCTTTTTCCACTGCTTTCAGCCGGCTCCCGGCATCGGCAGGGTCTGCTGTTCCCTTCAGCGGATTCTGGGGGCTCACCACAAACCAGCATTCATCAACCAGATGACGTGAAATCAAATGATCACCGAGCGCCAGATGGGCCTCGTGAACCGGATTGAAAGATCCTCCGAAAAAGCCGGTGCGAATTTTTTTGGCCATTGTTTTTACTTCCTTAAAATATTCATGGAATTGCTGTCTCAACGGATGTCAGCCTTTCAAGGGCCCGTAAAGCATACTAACCCTTATTGATTCAGAAAAGCCTTCAAATGATCCAGGCAACTCTGTTTGGCTTCTTCCAGTATGTCGTTGATGAGCACCACATCGAATGCCGGCGCGAATGTCAGTTCGTATGCCGCTTTGTCCACCCGTTCCTGAATGATGGCCGCGCTGTCTGTGCCACGTCTTTCCAATCTTTGGCGCAGTACTTCAATACTCGGGGGCTGTACAAAAACAGATAAGGCTTGTGCCCCGAAATGTTTCTTAATGCTGATACCACCTTTTACGTCCACGTCAAACAGGACATTCTTGCCCTCGGAAAGAATGCGGTCCACTTCACTTTTGAGGGTGCCGTAAAATTTGTCGGCATAGACCTCTTCCCATTCCAGAAATTCGTTTCCGGCTATTTTCTGACGAAATGCTTCCGGTGTCAGGAAATAATAATCCCTCCCGTCAACCTCCGTGCCTCTGGGTGGTCGGCTGGTGGCAGAAACCGAAAAATGCAGGTTCAGATTTTGCTTCAGCAACCATTTCACAAGCGTCGTCTTCCCCGAACCCGACGGTGCTGAAAATATGATGATTTTTCCTTTTTCCATTTTCTTTCTCTTCTCTCTTTTCTTAGAACCCTTATTCCTTGCAAGGTAGATTTTTTATCAGGGAGTGAAAATCAAGGCGCAACCTGTGAGTCACACCGGAGCGTACTTTTCGTACGTGAGGATTGACGATCAGGCTGCAACGCAGAGATTTGCCGCCCATTCATGAATCTACATGACG
>JBAXYW010000545.1:0-2789 GCA_041670605.1 Lentisphaeria bacterium | reverse complement strand
TGGATAAAACACAACGGTATGTAAAATTTCCGCTGCACCCTGCCATCCTGCCACTGCTGCCGCGGGATGGAATTTACCTGTTCCCCTCGATGAATGCGCTGTATAAAGAATCAAAAATAAAGGGGCAGACATTGACCAGGCGGGTAAAGCGACTGTTTGAAAAGGCAAAGATCACCGGCGACAGCCAGCAGTACTGCGCTCATGCCCTCAGAACCACCTTTGCCAGTATCTGTGCAGAAAACAACGTGCAGCTGCCCGTGATCCAGAGCTGGCTCGGGCATACGTCACAGGAGGTTACTCGCATTTACGCCAGGATCGAGGATATGCGCGCGAAAAAGGCCGCCCTGGCGAAATTCCCGACGCTATAACTGGAGCAGGAATATGAGCATCTGCGTAATCTGCGGCAAAAAATTCCCAGCCAAAACTCATTGTGTGACTTGCGGATCCGAAGCCTGCAAAACGGCCAGACGCAGCCAGGTCATGCTGGCGCGTTGGGCTGACAAACGAAATATGCGAATATGTGAGATATGCGGGATGGAATTCCAGTGCCACCCGAGTGACAAGACTGTGACGTGCTCCCCTGAGTGCAAGTCTGAAAAATTCCGGCAGCAGGCATTAGAACGGCATCCAAAAAATATAAAAATATGCGTCTGCTGCGGCAGGGAGTTTGCTGACTCCCCAAGCAATGCCCGTGTGACGTGTCGCCGTAAATTCTGTACGGCATGGGCGCGCAGCAACTCTGCAAATCCTGATTATGAGGCAATGCGGCGCGGGATAGCAGCATCGCCTCTGCTCCAGCCGGACGAACGCCATGTTAACGCGAGGGAATGGGCACTGGTTGCCCCTGATGGAACCGAATACCGATTTCGCAATCTCCGGCATTTTATCCGCACACACTCCGGGCAGAAAAATGCAGCCCCGATTGCGACCTTCAAACTCTACCACCTCCGCCCTGGCGCAAAATTTCCATGCGAGTCCTGGCACGGATGGAGTTGGGCAGATTGAGGATACAAAAAAACCGGAGCTGTAAACTCCGGCTGGTGGAGGTTATTTCTTGCTCCACCTCGTCTCTGCGGCTTTTTTAGCATTCTCTTTGCGTTGCTTTGGAGTGAGTGCTGCTAACTTCTCCCTGCCCTCTGCCAGCCCCAAATTGGCGCGTTTTTTCGCTGCCGCGGATTTGGCCGGGGTTGATGCCTTGCCGCCCTTACGCCCCATTACGGCCGCGGCTTTGGTGATGTCTTGTAACCAGTCATCCAGCACATCATGTGCCAGATATCGAACACGATCCCAATCGATTTCTTCCATGCCGAGTTCATCGGCCATTTTGGCGAACATCTCGTCGTTGTAGTCGAGTGTCCCACGGAAGTTCCCCTCGGTGAAAAACTCGTCTACCGATTCGTGGGTAGTGTCCTGTACGGAACCACCGAAAAAACCGACTTCTTCCATCCAGTTGTAAAATTTCTCGTTCATTGTCGTTCCCTTTCGTTTACGGTTTGGGGCGGCGGTCATCGCCGTTTACCCTGTCAACGCTATTAATATAGCACTTGATAAGCGCTTGTCAAGCGCATTTTGCAAAATAAATGCAAAAAAGTGAAAATAGTTTCGTTTCCTGGGGAAAATAACTTGTTTTCGACACAAAAAAACCGGAGCCTGAAAATCAGACCCCGGCAGTTGCCAGTGGGAGAAAGGATATAGCTCACTGACAAGATTTATGACCCTCTTTCCATGCCCGGCGCCCGAAGAGGGCAACTCCGATAAACGCGACCAGGCTGAGGACGATCCGGCGGGGTTTTCCCCGGCTGTTGAGCAGGCAGTTTGCCAGCAGCCGGATGTCGGCCATGATCTTGGAGCTGCTGTAGTTGTACTCAACATCATGCACTCCGACAGGATCAGACGCCCAATGATAGATCGTATCTAACACACCCCGAGTCCAGCCCGGGAAAAACTCCGGGCCGACTCCGTTGTAGGCTGCGATCCGGTCATCGTTGGATAGCCGGAACCAGTACTCTGGCAAAAACAATCTGCTATCGGGATCGTACATTACTTACTTTCCGGTTGCGGCCTTAAGTGCGGCCAATTCGGCGTCCGTCAGGGACAGGCATTCAGGGCATTCGATGTAGGCGGCCTTAAGCAGCTTCCAGTCATCAAGGGTCATATCGAGGCCATCGGGGACGGTTTCGGTTGTATCTGCTGCAACCTTTTCCTTGAGCGTAGCCAAGGTCAGTTTTGTCACAGTATTGCCATTGGACTGCTGCAGTGGAATAGTCACCAGGTGCGGGGAAAGTTTCACCGGTTCGACGGCATTGATGGCCGATGCTTGCCGGATGTATTCAGCCGCTGCTTCTGGGGATCGTTTTGCCAGATCAACGAGATAGCCAGTAATCTGTACGCCGGTTTTTCTGGTGATTTTTCGGACACCCCTGACAGTGTTGGTTCCAGGGTCAAAAGTCAATCCGGTTGCTTCATCCACCTCAATCTCGAAACTTGAGTTTTCCCGGGGCACATCAACGATGTTCAGGCCGTCAGTCCAGCTGATATTCGCGGTCAACTGCCCGGGATCAAAGCCGATGTTAGTCCTTTTCCCCATCGTGAATACAGCCGGATTATGGGCGCAGCTGGAAAAGCAGCCGGCAAAGATCAACAGCGCAAAAAGCACCAAAAACACACGTAGAGCAGTAGCAAGATCAAAGTTCAGTCTCATGGTTCGTTTCTCCTTTTGATGTCTCGTTTTAACTCAAGCAACGTAGCCTCGACATTCGCCAAGGTCGTTTTTATCTCAGCCAGCTGGA
>JBAXYW010000544.1:0-2794 GCA_041670605.1 Lentisphaeria bacterium | reverse complement strand
CAAGCCCATGATCATGCTGCAATTGGATGCCGCAAACAACCAGAGTAGCCTGATCCAGGCAATTTCTGGAGTCGGCGGCGACATCATCGATGCGCAGGCGCAGCTTTTCGCGCCCATGGGAGTCTGCCATGATATCACAGCGTTTGCCGCCAAGGCCAACTTCAGCCTCGAAGACACTTATCCCGGCGCACGCTCACTCCTGAGCTGGCAGGGACGGCAATACGCTTATCCCTGCAATGTCGCGGTAGCAGCTTTCTGGTTCAATCTGGATACGCTGGCCCGCTTTGGCATCGACTCGATACCCGCAGAATGGACTCCGGATGAATTTGAAACCATCGGAAGACGCTTCGTTGAACGAGCCAATGCGGGACTTGCCCGGCAAGAGTTCTTCTTCTGCGCCCCCCTTGACAATACCTACATACTGAATTGCATGGCGCGCAGTCAAGGAGTGGATCTCTTTAACGAAACCATGACCGCCGCCACCTGCAGCAAGCAACCTTTCATCGACGCAATGGCAAGACTTTACAAATGGACATTCGTCGATAAATTGGCGCCATCTGCCGCCGAGATGGCTTCCATGAATGCTGAAGGCGGATATGGAGGTGGCAACTTCTCGCAACTGCAATATGGCAATTTCGCCGCCATCCTGACAGGAAGATACGCCTTGATACGCTTTCGCACCTTCAGCCGAAAAATCAATTTTGCGACCGCTCAGGTGCCAATGCATGATTTCAAAAATTTGATCATCAGCACCCGTAGTGCCATCCTGTACAAAGGCAGCAAGAATCCGGAGTTGACGAAATTGTTTTTTGCTTTTTTAGCCAGCAAAACCTATAATGACTACATCATCAAAGAAGCGGATGGGTTGCCGCCCAACCCGAAATACGCTTGCGCAAACCCGGATTATTTGCAACCCCAAGGCTATGAAAATGAGGGGAGGTCGCATGCCAATGAATTAAAATGGGCGATGAACATAGCTCTGCCGGCACCCGCTTCCCCCTATTGCAAGGCAACGGACAACAACTGGCTTGTATATGCCCTAAAAAAATATTTTAATGATTTGGGCACCGCCGAAGACGTCCTCACCGAAGCAGAAGAACGATTCAACCGAGCCATTCAAGACAGCCTGCAGGCAAATCCGGAAATGAAGAAAAACTGGCTGGAACAAGTTCAGATACAACAAAAAATTGAGGAACTGAAGAAAAAGGGGCAACAGATTCCCGCGCATTGGATCAGTAACCCTTTCCATCGCAAATATTATCTGGAGACCGGCAAATTATTGATCAAAGCGGAAGAAAACCCATGAACGCTATAAAGTTAAAAAGAGAAATCAGGCAAATTCTTGTCGGGTTAGGCTTTCTCCTGCCTAACATCCTGGGATTCCTTGCTTTCACGACCCTGCCCTTGCTGATCAGTTTCTTTTTGGCTTTCACCAACTGGAACTTCGAAATGCATAACTATTTCCGTCCAGGGGCAATTCCACAATTCATCGGGCTTGACAACTTCCGGAAATTATTCGCAGAACCGGATTTTTTTCGCTTCCTTGGCAATACCCTGTTTCTCATGATAGGGATTCCTTTCGGAATAGCCGGCAGCCTGGGCAGTGCTTTGCTGCTGAATCATAACTTCCGTGGCCAAAATCGTCGTATTTGGGCTGTCGCTATCGCAGGCGCTTGCTTGCTTTGCTCGTGTATGTTGCTGGTAATTCTGAATAGGTCCAGCAGCAGCACCTTGTTGCTGATATGCGGTTTGTTTGCAGGCATACTCGTGTTCGGCAGCCTGGGAGGACAAACGGTTTATCGAACGCTTTTCTATTTCCCACATTTTACCGCCGGAGTCGCAACTTTCATACTCTGGAAAAAACTCTACAGCCCGGAAAATGGTCCGATCAATAATGCTCTGCGACCAATCCTTGACTGGATCAGCACTGCCACCCCCAATTTCACACCCGCCAACGCCAGTCTGGCCAGCAGTTTGCTGGTATTGATCTTGCTTGTCTGCAAAACGCTTTTTGCACGACGCGTCTTGATTCGCTGGAAAGAAGGAGAAAGCGGCAGCTTTTGCCTCTTTGTCAGTTTACTTCTGCTTACTTTACCAGCCTGGCTGGCTGCTCACCTCTTGCCTTTGCCCTGGCAGCGCCTGGCTCTGCCGGCAGCTGCGATCATTACTTATTTTGTTGCTTTATGGCAAGTGAAACGAGGAAAATCCTTTCATGCCAAAGCTGATTATGGACTGGCAGACGCCGTCATCCTCGGTGGAACCATGCTCGTATTCAGTTATGCCATGATTGGACTGGCGATACTGGCTTTCCGTTTTCCAGAAGCAAGGGCAGCAGGATTGGCACCCCCTAAATGGCTCGTGGACTATTACTGGGCAAAACCTGCCATCATGATGATGGGACTGTGGGGAGCCCTTGGTTCCAATAATATGTTGCTTTATCTGGCAGGATTGTCCAGCATCTCGCCTGAACTTTACGAAGCAGCTGATATCGACGGAGCCAGCCCCTGGCAGCGTTTCTGGACTATCACTTGGCCACAACTTGCCAACGTCACTTTCTTCGTCCTCATCACATCAGTCATTGGCGGCTTGCAAGGCGGTTTTGAAATGGCTCGCACAATGACTCAAGGGGGGCCAGCCGGTGCAACGACTACTTTGAGCTACTACATATACGAACAAGGATTTATGACTGGCAGACTGGGCTACGCCTCTGCAGTCTCCTGGGTGCTCTTTCTGCTAGTGCTCATCGTCACTCTTTTTAACTGGAAATTCGGCAACCGATATACCAATGACTGAT
>JBAXYW010000543.1:0-2798 GCA_041670605.1 Lentisphaeria bacterium | reverse complement strand
TGGTTGAGCGCCTACGGCGCAAAGATGCCCGCTAAAACACGAGCGCAATGGCCAACTTTTGAGAATTGCACCCAAAACAGGTTTCCCCACAAACCCTAATTCCCTGAGATCAGGAAGTCTGAATTTATATTCCAGCTTGTCCAAAGGCACTCCGTTTACCGATCCAGCGTGACGATAATGAAGTTTTCCCCGGGCTGCCTTTTTAGACGCCAGTTCACTTTAGAAAGTTTTTCAATCTTGGGCGGGTGGAATAATAATCTTATCGCCGACCTTCAATTGATTGGGGTTCTTTTCCAGTTCCGGGTTGGCCAAAAGGAGGGTTCTGATTTCAGAGGGTCCGCCTGCGTCATAATATCGTTGGGCAATCTTGCTCAAGGTATCTCCCGCGACAACTTGATGCACCCGGGATTTTTTTTCCGGCTCCGGCTCCGGCTCCGGTTTCGGTGCCGGCTTTTTCACTGCTGCTGTCGGTCGCCGCAAGGGAATCCCTCCCTCTTTGTCCAGCAATAGATCCCGCAACGCGAAATTTTCCCGGTTCAACCGGGTGATCCACTGTTTCAACTGCTGATTATTTTCACTCAGAAAGCGGATTTTCAGGTCTTTATCGTTTGTGCTGGAACGTTCAAAACGTGCCTGCAACTCGGCAAAATATTTTTCCTCAAAATGTTCCAGCAACAGGTGGACTTCGCTACGCCTTTCATCTTGCGCAGCGCTTTGTTGAAGAAATTCCTGCAAATGCCAGAGGAGTAGTGGTAGCTTATCGGCTTCATTCCGATACAGAGTAGCCAGCTGAAAATGCGCTTCGGCCAGGTCTCGTCCTTCCAGTAAATCCTGTTGCCATTGGATGGCTGCAGGCGACTGTTTTGTCACTCCTGACTTGGAAGAACCGTCACAGGAAAGCAAGAGCAGACTGGCTGGCATCAGCAAAAAAAAGGCGTATCGCATCGGTTATTCTCCGGCATTGGTACGACATTCAAGCCTGTAGAAGGGCTTTTGTAATTACGCTTAGTCTTAATATATTATCTTTTCAGAGAAAAAACGTTTTCACCGCATTGAATGTTTTAGTTTCGGTTATTTTGGAAGAAAGGATCGCTGGATTTAATGGCACCCCTGAATCAAAAACTGATTGAATTAATTTATGATGCAGCCAGTATCCGGCGTTGGAATGACCAAGTCAATCCAATGGATTTCACGGAATTGGACAAGCAGGCGCACAAAATGATCATCGCCTATGTTTTGGCGAAAGTTGAAGAGGATGTTTCGCCTGCTTCAGTCGATTGGCTGAAGCTGCTCGAGGGGGGGATTTTCGAAATGCTGCATCGGATTATTCTCACCGACATCAAACCCCCCGTCTTTCATAAAATGATGCAGGAAAAAGGACAAGAACTTAACGAGTGGGTTTTTACCAGACTCGAAAACGAAACCTGCAGCGTCAAAGGCGGTTTTCGCGAACGAATGAAAATGCATTTCTTCGATCGAAATTATGCCCATCGGGAAAAACGCATCCTGAAGGCCGCGCATTATCTAGCCACGCAATGGGAATTCAATATCCTTTATAAAATGTGTCCCTTTATCCGGGGGATTGAACAGATTCGCCAGGAAATCGAAGATCAGATCGAGGATCATTTTGATTTGATTGGGGTGCAAAAGTTGAGCATGGGTAGAAAAACCGCCGGTTTTGTCGATTTGTGTGGCCAGTTGCGCTTTCAGAAACGATGGTCGCAATCGCCGCGCATACCGGCCACTTCGGTATTAGGGCATATGCTGGTCGTGGCGATCCTGAGCTATCTCTCTTTGTGCCAGGCAGAAGTTTCCGCATTCCGCAAAAAGAATGGTTTTCTGGCAGCGCTCTTTCATGATCTTCCAGAAGTTCTCACTCGTGATATCACCTCGCCGGTGAAAGAAGCCGTCGAGGGCCTGGATTCGATTATCAAGGATTATGAAAAAAAGCAGATGGAAGAAAAACTACTGCCACTTTTGCCTTCATCCTGGCACAAAGAATTGAGCTACTACACCGAAAATGAGTTTGCCAACCGGGTTCTTATCGGCGAGAAAATCATTTTAGACATTCCTTTCAGCGAGATGTCCGGCCAGTATGACAAAGCAGAATATTGTCCGGTGGATGGTAAAATCATCCGTTGCTGTGATCATCTCGCGGCTTTTATCGAGGCCTCCATCTCCATCAAACACGGGATTACATCACGCTATCTGAAAGAGGGAGTGGAGCGCTTACAGAATATGTACCAGAATAAAACCATAGGGGACATCGATTTCGGGCAAACTTTTGCGGCTTTCGTGCCTTCTGAAGCCGGGAACTCACTGCAACGGTGAAATACAAATCAAGCGTTTTTAGGTAACGATCCAGGAGAAAGAGAGAAAAAATGCGATTTCAATTTCTGTTCATCGGTCTTTTTTTATTCTTCGGATGTGCTTTGCTTTTTCCAGCAGCTTTTTCTCCGGATCGGATTCTCTCTGATCCGCCGGCACGTTGGGTTCGGATTGCTTCTGAATCCAGCCTGCCTGGATACGAGAATGGCAAATTATTTCTGGAAATTGTGATTGCAGAGAAAGCGGCTCCGACGTTGTCTTTTGCAGCAGCGGAATTGGGGCGTTATCTCAAACTGGCTTTGGGCATGGATATTCCCATCACGGCAGTCCCGACGGTAGGACGGACATCCCTAGTGCTGGGTGACAATCAATGGTCCAGAGCCGCTGGACTGACTGTAGCCGAGATGCCGCTGGATGGCTTCTTCTTGAAAAGCCAGGGCAGCTGCATTTTTCTCGGAGGTATTGATGAT
>JBAXYW010000542.1:0-2800 GCA_041670605.1 Lentisphaeria bacterium | reverse complement strand
GGCCTTACAGCCATTTCCCAGTTGTGCTGCCGTCAAACTGGCCGTCTCTTCTTGTTGATCGCAGAGAGCGGTGATTTCAACGCCATTGGCTCGGGCGCCTCTGGCTAGAGCACTGCCGCGACGAGCTCCCAGAACGCCAAATTTTAGTATCTTGTGCATGTTACGCTTTTCTCTTGTTGTGTGGTTTTTTGCCTGGTATCCAGAAACCCCTGCCGTAAGGATGGAAATCCCGAGTTTTTCCAGTTGGCTGGTCCCCCCCGGGAAGTGGCCGGAGTTTCCAGCTCCGGATCCTCCTCTGTCTTTTCCGGAGGGATAGCGAACTATGGAGCGTCGGTGTCCCGTACCGTGGTTCGTTTTCGTCGCGAAAAACAGAGATGTTCAAAGTAGGTGCGCAGGCCTCTGTGGCACCAGGCATGTATTTCATTGTAATATGTAGAATTTTCGGGAGTGGGAAAACGGGCTGAAAGCCCGCTGGGGTTCATTAGGGTTATGCGCCTTTGGCACACGATTTTTTGCCAGTTTCTGAATTGTTGCTAACCCATAGTTTAGCATGTGGACACCGATCTACCCTGTGGATATTATATTGTAGACGTGACCGCTTGTCAAGTCAAAATGACGTAATGATGTATTCAGTCACTCTTTTCCAAGTACGACGGGAAGGATGAAAGTTTCCCTGCCTTGATTACAAAAGAGGAGATCCATGCGGTGCGATAAAATTATTTTGGGCTGGGAAAATTGCTTGAAATAATCATTTTATCATCGATCGTTTTGCAGCAATCTGAGGGTTCGACTTGGCCGGTACTGCTGGAACAGGAGCTGGGTATCCCAATGGAAGTTGGCAAATACAAGCGCACCTGGTTGGGACAGCGGGCGCAACTCTGTTCGCAAGAGGAGAAGGCGGATGAGACTTTTCCGGCACTTCTTTGGGTTGTCGCTGACTTATAATTTATTTTTTCGGAAAAAGGACAGAAATTTTATTTTTCGGGCCTGTCTGGCAGCGGAATCTTGCCCTTGTTTTATGCTTCATGCATGATCATGATGATTGCCGGAATTGTATTTATCGAGGTATTCGATCAGGGCTCGGCTGGTCAGCCCCATAACAGTAGCGTCCGTTTTTTTTGCGATTTTTTCCAGTTTCTTATACAGTACTTCAGGGATCAGAACAATCCTTACTGCCCGTTCTTTAGTTGGCTCAGTCATACTAAGCTCCTGTATCCCGGGTGATCTTTAATTTGAATCATGCACCGTGCAATGAAATTTTATTGTTAAAATAATGCACTGTGCATGATATGCAAGCGGCTGATAATCGTTTTTTGTTTTTTTGAAAAGTATTTATGCAGGATTATATTAAGCTTGAAAATGTTAAGCATATTTCCTTATTGGCAAGTATGTTAACCTTAGAGGGACAGGAAAATTATTGATTAGCATGGTAAATCTGAAATGACATATCCCATCACAGCACGTCTGATTACCTTGTTGCAGAATGAATTGAAGCGTTGTGGCAATAATACGGCGTCGTTAGCCCGGAAACTTGACATCAATCCCAGTTATATCTTCAAATATCTGCATGGGACAGTAAAAAGTGTGCAGGCCGATACGTGGGCGAAGTTATGTTTGTTTTTTCCGGAGCTGGATGAGCGCCCGATGATTTTTCATGGTAATACCGCTCCGGTTCATGCGTCTGTTCGACATTTCCCGGTGATTTCTTCGGATGTGGTCGCCGAAGCGAGTCAATTTTTTTATTTGCCGATCGCCGAATACGCGATTGAGAATCCGAAAAATTTACTCTCCTTTTCTCGGGGTCAGCCTGGGGATTTTGCGATTCAGGTGGTAGGGGATACGATGCTGCCTTGGTTTCCGCAGGGGACGATTCTGCTGGTTCGCTCGAATGTGCGGCTCAGCAATTGGGATCCCGTTGTCGCAATTCTTGCTACTGGAGAGGTGGTGTTTCGGATTTTTTTTGCTGGAACAGGTAAAATCACTCTTGCGAGTCTGGATGGTGATGAAGAGCACACGTATCAATTTGACAAGAATGATTATGAATATGTAAAGACCGTCTATAAAGTGATTGAATCCATGCGTGATGATGCGGCAAGTGTGCAGGCGATGCGGAGCCGGGGGCTGTTGTCGGCGCTGGAAAAGTATGAGCAGGCATAAGGGTGGAGTTCCTGTTTCGCGCTTCTTTGCGCAGGCACGGCAGGGATGCACGTCTTGTATGAAATGACAGGAGCGTATTTTTCTCAAAGCAGGTATGGATTTCGTATTTTCGGCGTGGTTCAAAAAGGCCTGTTTCCGGGTAACAGTTGTGCAGGCAAATGGCTCGTCGCCACTGGACCAGCTGGAATACAAAGTATAACCCTGTTTTGAACTACGTTTTTTTTTCAGAACCGGAGATTCGTTTTTCTGAACTTGGCTTTTGAACGCATGAGGACGAATTGCAGTTTCGGTTGTAATGATTGTTTGCTTCTCTGTTTCATGCGTTTTACTCGAAAGCATGGAGTTTAGAGCGCCGAAGGTGCGTACTATGACAGCCCAGGGCAACGCCCTGGGTAGCATGCACAAATAAATCCAAGCCCTGAAAGGGCGACTTAATCCCATGGATTGCGTAGGTGCTGCAGAGGTCTCGGTAGCTGACGGATTTGTCAGGGAGCGGGGAGGATCCGGAGCTGGAAGCTCCGGCCACATTCTGGGGAGAATCCGGGGACGGGGGAGCGGGCTTAAGCCTGAACTACAAACGTACGCATCCGACGAACGTACCTGTCCCGAAATGACCTCCTGGCGCAGGGTGGAATCTTTCGGG
>JBAXYW010000541.1:0-2806 GCA_041670605.1 Lentisphaeria bacterium | reverse complement strand
GAATTGCAGAGCACCTGGCGCAACCGTGTGCACCGCATCGATCCTGTGATATCGGAGAACAAAGCACGCAGTGTGGGTATCACCCGCAGCGATGTCGCCGCAGCCCTGCAACGAAGTTACGGCGGTCTGACGATCGGCGCATATCGCGAGGGCGACGAGGTCTTGCCGATCATCGCCTCAGCGCCCCAAGAAGAACGCGACGACCCCGATGCCATCTACAGTGTGCAGGTGTGGAGCAAGGCCTTAGGTCGCGCCGTGCCGCTGTCACAGATCGTGGAGGAATTTGCCAACTGCTCGGAAGAAAACCGTCTCTATCGTCAAAACCGTCTCTACTGCCTAACCATTAAATGCAATGCTAGCGGCGAGATGGCATCGGAAGCCTTCAAGCGCGTGGCGGCAAAGCTCACGAGTATCGTGTTGCCGGAAGGCTACAGTATTGAATGGGGCGGCGAATATGAGAGTTCGCAGAACGCCAATGCCTCGCTGGCGGCGAAGCTACCGATGGTCGGCGTGGTTATGCTGCTGATTTTGATCTGTCTATTTAACTCCGTGCGCCAACTGCTGGTGATTTCCCTGTCGGTCCCACTGGGACTGATCGGTGTAATCTTTGGTCTGCTGGTTTTTAAACAGCCATTTGGTTTTATGGCTCTGCTGGGAATTCTGAGTCTGGTCGGTATGCAAATCAAAAATGCCATTGTGCTCATTGATGAAATCAATGAGCAGCGCGCTGCAGGAGTAGCGCCTTACGACGCGCTGATATCAGCAGGCATCAGCCGCCTGCGACCGGTCAGTATGGCGGCATTGACCACCGTGCTAGGGATGTTACCGTTGGTGCTCGATGCATTCTACTGTGCTATGGCCGTGACCATTATGTGCGGGCTGACTTTCGCGACCGTCCTGACTATGATTGTGGTGCCGGTTCTTTATGCCGTGATTTTCCGCATTCCGCCAGCGTCGGTCAAGGCCGCTGCAAAAATATGAACGAAAGGCAATGCCAGTGACGAACTAATACCGACGACAGCCGGTGCAATGCGTTTTTTTTGACCGGCTGAGCTGCCCTCCAGAATCTGACATTGTCTGCCACTTGTTTGGATCCTTCATCCCTCTTTTTTTACATCAATTTTGGTGAACTATATTACTGCGCCGATAACCCCATACGGCAAAACGGCTAAGAGAAAAACTGGAAACAAGGAGAGAACCTTATGCTAAAAAACAGTTTGCTGCACTCGCAGCAACAATAAGCTTTTGGGGCTCATCTGTTTTTTAAGTGGGTTGATTTTCTTCTTAAATGTGCGCTTTTGACCCAATTCTATAGCCTCAAAAAGCCACTAATCTTACGCAGTGTTTTTTTACAAGTCATTGCCTATTAACCCACATTTCTCACATAAAATCTCAAAAAAATCGACCATTTTCTGTGATTTTTTATTTGCCGCCTTTCATGTAACCTACATAGAGGTTACATTTCCAACATGTCAAACGAAGAACTACAAAATTCACTTTCCGAGCGCGATGCTCTTCAAAGCAAATTGTCAGCCTTGCACAAATAAATCCAAGTACTAACCCCATGGATCGCGTAGGTGCTGCAGAGGTCTCGGTAGCCGACGGATTTGTCCGGGAACGGGGAGGATCCGGAGCTGGAGGCTCCGGCTACTTTCTGGGGAAAATCCGGGGACGGGGGAACGGGCTTAAGCCTGAACAACAAACGTACGCATCCGACGAACGTACCTGTCCTGAAATGACCTCCTGGCACAGGGTGGAATCTTTAGGGGGACAGAGGAACGGGCTGAACGGCGCGAGCTATGGACCGCCGGCGTCCAGTAACGCGGTTCGGTTTCGTCTCAAAAACGGAGATGTCCAGGAACTGGTGAGTGAACCCGCTGGCAGAACATAGTCTGATGGCTGAATTACGAAATCGAGACGCAAGCATGTACTACAAATGTACACGTACCAATGTGTTACATAAGTTTCTTTCAGCATTTCTTCCACAAAACAAAAAACTGGCTCACATGTAGTAGTGTAACCCTGTTTTGAACCACGCCGAAAATGAATGTAAAAATGCGTTTTAAAAAGTGAGAAATGTGGGTTAAAATTTATGGTTCTATCAGATGCAATTCACGCAGTGAGTTTAGTTTTTTTACTACCTCAATCCCACTCCAGGAGATACGAACCTCGAATTTGACTACAAAACCACCCTCCTGAAAAACGGCATTGCTCCGGTCAATCAGCCATGAACAGTTGAGGGTCTGTTTCTTCCGCAAAAAACCTTGATCTATTCTTGGACTATAACAGAAATCTTAAAGGGCATTGGCTGTGGATTTTCCAGGTCAAGGTTTGAGCTATTTCTGTGAGATTGGCATCGTGCCACAACCATTCTGGCCTTTGAAAATATCAGCAGAGATTAAGCAAAACAGAAAAAATGCGGGGCAAACGGGGAAGGATTGGGTGCAAAAATTATGAGAGTGACATAGGATTGGCTTCTGCGGAAAGCTTTTTGCAACGTTTGTTCTGTACTTCAGGAATATTGGGGGCTATATTTGTGAATGAACTGATGCAATATTTTCTTGCATTTAAAAGCGCTGGACTTTTTGATGAGTTCGATACCAATCTTATTATAAACCAAAAACTAGCAAACAACAATGCAGCAATCAAAAATTTTTCAAGTACAGGAACAATCATTATCTGGGACTGACAGATTTTGTTGTAAAACGCATTAGCGTGCCAGACTCAGGAAAAGGAAAGATTTCATCATGGCAGCTGAAATTCCGCTTCAAATTGGTAGTCGTCGTGAATTATTTTGGGATAATTT
>JBAXYW010000540.1:0-2821 GCA_041670605.1 Lentisphaeria bacterium | reverse complement strand
CTCCGGCCACATTCTGGGGAGAATCCGGGAGCGGGGAAGCGGGCTGAAGCCCGCAGGAGCTACGCAGCCTGAAGGCTGAACTACAAACGTATGTATCCGACGAACGTATCTGTCTCGAAATGGCCTCATGTCGCAGGGTGAAATCTTTCGGGAGCGGATCCGGAGCTGGAAGTTCCGGCCACATTCTGGGGAGAATCCGGGAACGGGGAGCGGGCTGAAGCCCGCAGGAGCTACGCAGCCTGAAGGCTAAACTACAAACGTATGCATCCGATGAACTTACAAGTCCCGAAGTGGCCTCATGTCGCAGGGTGAAATCTTTCGGGAACGGAAGCGGGCTGAACAGCTCCAGCTACGAACGCCCGGGTTGCAAAACAAGGAAACCCGGAATTAATTATTGCAGATCCGGGCCGCGTCGTCCATAATCCCAGAGTTGGCCTGGCTCTTTTGGGGTGGGCGTGGGGATTTCTTCCGGCGACAAGCGTCCGGCCAGTTCCAGCAGTTTGTTGGCAATCCGGTCACCAGCTTCGGGTACCAGGTTGCTGTATCCGGTGAGGACGGTTTCATATCCGCCGCCGGTTTTGGGGTCAAAGGCTTCCGCATCCGGGACATATCCTACACAATCATTGGCCAGTTCGACGACCATACAGGTCGGAAAAACTGTTGTTTTCTTGATCCGCAGGCTGAGCGACGTAAAATATTCTGCAGGAGTGGACAGAAGGACGGCACTGCCAATCTGGATGGCTGTCAGCGGCAGAGAACGTATCGGTTCCAGACGCGCCAGTTCCCCGGCAATCAGACGTTCCCGGGCAAATACGGCATCCCCGACGCCGGGATTGTCCGCCATGAGGGTAACTGTTTCCCAAGCCTTTGCTAGCGATTCCAGCGTCGGCTGCCGCCGTGGCAGCGGCAAAATTTCACTTTGTCCGGCTAATACAGAGTAGGGGTGTTTGGGAGCGGAAACAAGAACTTTTGCAGCTTCTGCGGCGACTCGGAAGCCGAGTTTGTAGCTGCATTCCAAGCCAAAATCATTGTTCCATGCAAGATTATTCACCTGAGTAACATCACCGCAGGGGCCATTGAGTAGGACGACTCCAGAAGAATTACCGAAGAGTTTTTGGATGGTTTCTTCGGCGTAATGATACCAGTCTGCGTGCGCCAGATGGCCGCTGTAGGTCGTGCCATGACAGGAATAATTTAGCAGGCAGCCGATCAGGGTGCCGTCGCTGCGCCAGGCTCCAATGACTCCGACCTGGGGATCGATCGGGCCGGCTGCTTTAACGATATCCGGGTTCATGTGGCCCGGATGCGTATAGGCTCGCCCATCTTTCAGGAAAAAGCGCCGGTTAAAAATCATGGCGGCCTCTTCTCCGCTGCCGATATTGAGCAGTGCGGGTTCAAGATTCCGGAAGGCCATGATCAGAGCTGTTCCCAGCTGACGAACCACCCAATCGGTCAACCAGGAATCCGGTACAGGAGAATCTTTCAAAAGATCACGAACTTTTGCATCCGCTTTCTTGAGCAGTTCGAGATCGAAAAAAGCCGATACTGCTGACGCAGAATGCGTATGAGATGCAGAAATGATATAATGATCCAGTTTCAAACCGCCTTTTTCGGCTGCGAAATCCAGCGCCAGTGCGATGGTTTCCTTGCTGAGAGCGCAGCAATCCACCCCGGCAAAACCAGTCAAAAAACCATCCTGTTCAAAAACGGCTGCGCGCACTTTGAGTGCCCCGGCAATGCCTGTCAGATACTGAGGGCTGTAGTTTCCGGCTTGCATCGTGCCGATCGGAGGTGTAATATCCGTTGAAAAAAATCCTGCTTGCATGAGATGACCTGTCAAAATGATGTTTGTTAAAACTGGGTGCGATCAAAAACTGATTTTTACTGGCAGTCCGTTACGTGACGATTCGATAGCGGCTTCAGCAAATGCGACGGTTTTCATGCCCTGATAAACATCGGTTGGGCATTGTTCACCACGTTGAATGCAGGCCACAAATTCTTCCAATTCAGAACGCACATTATGGTTGGCGATATTGACTGGAATCTGGCTGAATTTTAAAGCGGAGGCCGCCGTGCAGATATCCGCTTCGCAAATCTGGATATGGTCGCTGGTATTATCACAGATGATGGTGCCTTTGTTTCCGTTAATCACGGTCCGCATAGTGTAGGGGCGTTTAACGCCAATGGAAACAAACACTCTGCCAATGACATCATGCGGAAATTTCACTATAGCCACTCCGGTATCTGGGGTTGGCCAGTCTGGCAGATGCTTGTGATTCATATAGCAGAAAACCTCCAGGGGATCGCCGGCCAGCCAGCGGGTTAAGTCGAGCGCGTGACAGCCTCCACCTAAAAAACCCTGCCGACGGATAACGGGGTCTTTACGCCAGTCTTGATAGCCGGTTGCCAGCGAATAATCATGCGCGTATTCACTTTCGATGTACGTGATTTCCCCAATCCGTCCGGAATCAATTAAATATTTTGCCAGTTTAAATCCGGGGGCATATCGGCAGACTTGGCCAGTCATGAAAAAACGCTTGCTTTTTTCAACCGCAGCAAGAATCTTCTGACAGTCGGCAACACTTGGCGCCAAAGGCTTTTCACAAGCGACATGCTTGCCTGCCTGCAATGCTTTTATGCATTGTTCAGCATGAAAATGATCTGGCGAAGCGACGACCACCAGGTCGGCATCCGATGCATAGATTTCCTCTTCCGTAACCGCAACCGGAATGTGATTGCTCTGATAAAAAGCATAATCAATCCTGGTATTTTCATGATAAAACTTATCATACACCAAGCTTACTTCGGTTTCCGGCATAGT
>JBAXYW010000539.1:0-2825 GCA_041670605.1 Lentisphaeria bacterium | reverse complement strand
GTTTCTTTCTGGTCCAGCCTCACCGCCCCGATCGCGCTCTTGATGGGATTGGTTGGATTCTGTATCTACCGCTATCGGGAAACCAGAGCCATGACCATGGGACAGTTTTTCGAAATGCGCTATAACCGTTCCCTGCGCGTGACTGCAGCCGTCATTCAATCCTTTTCCGGAATCGTTAATTATGCCATTTTCCCCGCCGTAGGCGCCCGTTTCCTGATTTATTTCCTGAATTTGCCGATCCGACTTCACTTCCTGGGCTTGTCATTGCCAACCTTTATGGTGACGATGATTGCCTTCCTCGGATTGGCTTTGCTGATTGCATTGATGGGCGGCCAGATAACGATCATGACAACCGACTGTGTGCAAGGCTTGCTGAGCTATCCAATGTATGCACTCATTGTCATTTATATTATCTGGAAATTTTCCTGGCAGGATCATATGCTGCCTGCCTTGATGGCTCGTCCGCCGGGAGAAAGCTTCTTGAACCCCTATGATATTCAAAATCTGCGTGATTTTAATCTCTTCTATGTGTTCGCCGGTATTATCGGTATGTTCGTCGGGCGTATGTCTTGGGGGGGTACCAGCGGCTATAATGGTGCGGCGCTGAATGCCCATGAAGCAAAAATGGGCGGTCTCCTGGGAAATTGGCGGGGCGGCTTCGGTACCATGATTTTCATCCTCCTGGCAGTAACCTCAATCTGTTATCTTAATGTCCCGGATTTTGCTGCCGGAGCCCGGAAGACGCGTGCCGAACTGGCTGCTAAAACGCTTGAGGATGTCATGCCCGGTGAACAACATGCGTCGATCCGTGCGCAATTAAGGGAAACCTTCCAGAGGATTCCGGCTCGTCAGCAGTTTAGTACCAGTTATTCGACCTCTGAACAGTTTAAAGCCGAAACTGCAGACCCCTATATTGCGGCTGCTAATAGCGAACTGGCAGAGATCCCCGGCGGTAAAAAAGCCGCTCAGACCTTTACAACAATCTACAACCAGATGCTGGTCTCCATCTCTCTAAGAAATATCCTGCCAATGGGACTGACCGGTATTTTTGCGGCGCTGATGATTTTTCTGATGATCAGTACCGATACGACTTACATGCACAGCTGGGGGACAATCCTGATTCAGGATTTTGTCGTTCCATTGCGTAAAAAAACCTTTACTCCCTCTCAACAAATTCGGGCTTTGCGCTGGTCGATCACCGGAGTTTGTATCTTTGCCCTGTTATTCAGCTATTATTTCTCGCAAATCGACTTTATCCTGATGTTCTTCGCCATTACCGGTGCGATCTGGGCTGGAGCTGGGGTGATCATCACCCTCGGACTGTACTGGAAACGCGGAACAACTGCCGGAGCGTTCACTTCACTCATTGTTGGCGCGTCGATTGCAGTAACCGGCATTGTCATGCAGCAAATATGGGTCGCGCATGCGTATCCATTCTTCGAGTATATGGGCTGGGTACCGACGATGCATCATTGGCTCCAGACGATTTCCAGACCCTTCAATCCGTATGTCATTTGGGAAATGACCCCGAACAAGTTCCCAATCAACTCGGTCGAGATCTCGTTTCTTGCCAACCTCACCACGGTCAGCCTCTATATGATCGTCTCTTTGCTAACCTGCAAAGAACCCTTCAATATGGAGCGCTTGCTGCATCGGGGAATTTACAGCGATGGGAAACAAAAAGAAATTGCTGGAGTAAAAGAAAAATTCCGGCTGGGTAAATTTCTGCAGGAAAAAATTCTTGGTTATGATGCCAATTACACCCGTGGCGATAAAATTTTGGCCTGGTCGGTTTTCATCTGGAGTTTCGGCTACGGGTTCTTGGCTTGTTTCGTACTGGTCATCGTCTGGAACAGTATTTCGCCTTGGTCCTTGGCTTGGTGGGGAAATTATTTCTACTTCAAAAACATTTTGATCCCGCTGGCAGTGGCACTCATCACAACGGTTTGGTTCACCATCGGAGGAACTATAGACCTGATTAAAATGTTCAAAACGCTGGACAAACACGAAGCGGACGATCAGGATGACGGCCGCGTCGTCGGGCATCTCTCCGCCGCCGATCTGGCGCATTTCGCTGAAATCGAAAAAAAACGTCAGGATAACAACGAAGTCAAATAAAATCCCCTCGTTTTCCAGCTCTGCTGAATTAAGTTTTGAATTTTCGATAGGGCTGTCCTTTCGATTTTCCTTCTCCGCCCGTCCACGGATTGGTAACGGTAGATTTCGCGACATTGGGCAGGAATTCCTGCAGGCAACTGTAGCTTGAATCCACACGATGCGAAGGCCGGGTTGCAGGTGTTTTCAGGCGGCGTACCATTTTCAGTTGGCATGCGACATTATAACCCACATTTCTCACTTTTAAAAATGCATTTTTACAGTACTTTTCGGCGTGGTTCAAAACAGGGTTACACTACTACATGTTAGCCAGTTTCTTATTTTTTGTGGAGGAAATGCTGTAATAAACTTATGTAAAACATTGGGACGTGTATATTTGTAGTATATGCTTGCGTCCCGATTTCGTAATTCAGCCATCAGACTACGTTTTGCCAGCGGGTTCACTCACCAGTTTCTGGACACCTCTGTTTTTGAGACGAAACCGAACCGCGTTACTGGACGCCGGCGGTCCATAGCTCGCGCCGTTCAGGCCATTCCCCCGTCCCCGGATCCTCCCCGGAAAGTAGCCGGAGCTTCCAGCTCCGGATTCTCCCCGCGCCCGGACAAATCCGTCGGATGCGTACGTTTGTAGTTCAGGCTTAAGCCCGCTCCACCGTCCCCGGATCCTTCCCAGAAAGTAGCCGGAGCTTCCAGCTCCGGATTCTCCCCGC
>JBAXYW010000538.1:0-2834 GCA_041670605.1 Lentisphaeria bacterium | reverse complement strand
GTGGACGGGCTGTCCATTTACATCATATCGTAGCCGCACCCAAATTAATAGTATTCATGCCGTTTACAATCGGGACGTTAAGTTGTAAAAAGGCAGGTGGATTTGTTAAGTAAAGAGTATTGGGGGGGGCTGGAGGCAAAGCTGCCAGCGGAAGACCTTGCATTTAAAAAGAGTATGTTTTACTATAGATTACCCACAAATTCTAGTGAAGACCCAAAAATATAAAAGCCGCCTTAGCCCGCATCAATTCAAGTCCTCATTTTTTTCCTCGCGATCCTGCAGGCGACGCAAGGAATTGCGATGAATTCCCAGTTTTGCGGCAGCGGCACTCTGATTGCGGTCACATTCCTGCAAGGCTCTTTCGATCAGCAGATTCTGAAACTCAAAGAGGGCTTTTTGAAGGCAATTGTCGCCATTCAAGACAAGGGAATTAACATACTCCAACAGTTTTTGTTGGCTTGCTTCCACCTTCGACAAGGGGGACTTTCGTAGTTCAGAGGGCAAGTCTGAGGGCAGGATGATCTTTCCCTGGACTGAAGCGGCGGCCTGCAACACGACATTTCGCAATTCGCGGACATTGCCAGGCCAGGCCCAATTTAGCAGGATCTCTTCGGCTTCTGCACTGAGTACCGGCTGAGCCGACGATGTTTTGAGCTGTTCCAGCCAGTATTTGGCCAAGGCCGGAATATCCTCCCGATGTTCCCGAAGGGGCGGCAGCTCCACCCTGAGCACAGTTAAACGATAATATAAATCGGCCCTGAAAATCCCTTCCTTGACGGCTTTCCGTAAATCCCGATTACTAGCGGAAATAACCTGGACATCCAGTTGTACAGGCTTAATTCCGCCTAATTTATCCACTTGTCCGCGATCTAGAAAACGCAACAATTTGACTTGTGCCGAAAGCGGGAGCTCTCCGATTTCATCAAGAAAAAGGATTCCCTTATCGGCGGCTTCACAGAGCCCGGTTT
Source organism: Lentisphaeria bacterium (assembly GCA_041670605.1). GTDB lineage: Bacteria > Verrucomicrobiota > Lentisphaeria > Oligosphaerales > Oligosphaeraceae > JAQVUB01. The sequence goes on along the minus strand of JBAXYW010000538.1, from coordinate 1,866 downwards.
TATCCTGCACAGCGCCTGTAAAAGTTCCTTTGCTATGGCCAAATAACTCACTTTCCACAAGGTTTTCCGGCAAAGCTCCACAATTGACACTGACAAAGGGGCCTTTGGCCCTTTTGCCTCTGGTATGCAGAAAATGTGCGGCCAACTCTTTACCAGTACCGGTTTCTCCACTCAACAAGATCGCTTGGTCACTTTGTGCATAGCGCAGCAATTGCAGCAGCAAAGTTTGCATCTGAACCGAATTGCCAACAAACCCGGCAAACTCCGGCACAGAAATATTCGGATCGTTTTTTCCCGGTCTGGCGAGGGCCTGCATTGCCAGAGCCTCTGCTCGATTCATATCCAGTGGTTTTATCACATAGTCAAACGCCCCATATTGCATCGCCTTGGCCACTTTGTCAAGGGAACCATATGCAGTCATAATCACTACCGGCAAGGCAGGATAAAGCCGTTTGATTTCCGGCAAGGCTTCCAAACCATCACTTCTTCCAAGACGAATATCAAGAAACAACAGCTCCGCCTGCGCACAAAGACGCAGGCCATCTTCCAGATTTCCGGCAATGAGTACCTTCGCTCCGCGGCGGCTAAAAAAGCGTTGAAAGGCGAAGCAGATGGCCTCTTCGTCATCAATCATCAGAATGGTTTTCTGCTTTAACATACGCTGTTGTGTTAATGCACTTTTCGTAGGCTAGCCGCCGGGATATTTTCTTCTTCCCGGTATTTGGCCACGGTTCGTCTGGCCACTTCCAGACCTTGTGCTTTGAGTTGATCGGAAAGAGCCTGATCGGAAAACGGTTTATGGGGGTCTTCCTGGTTAATCAGACTGATCAGGCGTTGTTTAATCGCCCGGCTGGAAATTTCCTCGCCATTTCCAGTATTGCTGTAACCGCTGCTGAAAAACTGTTTGACTGGAAATAGTCCTTGAGGAGTTTGCACATATTTATTGGCAATGGCCCGGCTTATCGTGGCTTCATGTAAGCCGACCAGTTCGGCAACCGTAGCCATTATCAAGGGTTTCAATTTCTCTACCCCATGCTCCAGAAAATCTTTCTGCAACAGCACCAAGGCTTCGGCTATTTTCCCAATCGTGCTCTGGCGTTGATCAATCGCCCAAAGCAACTGGCTGGCTGAATTCTGCTTTTCCCGAATGTAATGTTTGTCAGCAGCAGAAACGTCGGGATCCTGGAGCTTTGCCAGATATTCCTCATTGAGAACAACCTTGGGAACAATTTCATAATTGAGCCGCACCGTCCACTGACCATGTGCATTCTTTTCAATGAAGACATCCGGCGAAATGACCGGAGCCGATTGGGCTGCCAACAGTTGCCCAGGCTTGGGGGCAAGCTGCTGAATACGGGTCACCGCTTCGCGTACCTCATCCAAGTCAGCATCCACTTCACGAGCAATCAGGGGCAAACGATTCCTGGCCAGGTCTTCCAGATGACGATCCACAATATCCCAAGCGATACTCCCCTTTTCACCATAGTATTCCAGTTGCAGCAACAGACATTCCCGCAAGGAACGCGCCGCCAGCCCCGGAGGATACAATGACTGCAACACGTGGATCGCCCGGGCAACCTGAACCGATGTTTTCCCCGAACTCAACGAGAGCTCCTCCTCCGTAGCACGTAAGTATCCCGCATCATCGAGATTGCCAACAATCTGGAGACATAATTCTTTTAATTCCAGGTCGCCTCCAAGCTCTTCCTGTATCTGCTGTTCCAAAAGCTCCAGCAGATTGGTTTCGCTGCTCAGAGAATCGAAAAAATGCCGTCGTTTTTCCTCCGCTTCGGTATTTGTCTGCGAATGATAAAGATCACTCACATAATTATCCAGATAGCCATCATTGGCTTCTTCCAGCAGTGC
>JBAXYW010000537.1:0-2842 GCA_041670605.1 Lentisphaeria bacterium | reverse complement strand
TCGACCTCCGATTCTTTTCGATTCCTTTTTTTGAGTTGACAATCAACCGCATATTTTGGCAAAATTTCAACCCACTAAAAAACCTGAGGAGCCTTTTTTTGAAAAATGCTGTTTTACAATTATTCGGGAATGCACCCAAAAGCACTTGAAACGGAAAAGTGACACGAAAGGATAAATCAGAATGACTACAAGCCCGCATAGACATGATCTGTGCGGGCTTTTTCAATGAAAGCAAACTAAAAATGAAGGAATTACACGTGGAGCCAATCAAATTATCAATTTTGGCGCCAATTTTTATTATCATTCACAATAATGCGATAAAACAGGATTTTGGCAGGCAGAACAGATATAGTAAAGACAGCGGCAAACGGAGTCGATCATTTCACTGGCAGAGGAAAAAATACATGGATACAATCGCTTTTTACGGGTTCTGCAACGGGAAAAAATATACCATTGCTTCGGCGGCAGAAAGCAATGGCTTTTTTGAATTCAAAATGGACATCATCTCTGACGGTAATTTTCGCCGTGTAAAAGCCTCTCTCCGAAATGCTTCCAGTACCCCCCTTGTTTTTCATCGTGCTTTTCTTCGGGTAACCCTGCCGCCAGGGCCGTATGAGGTCTTCTCACAATACAACCGCTGGAGCAAAGAGGACAATGGTCGCTGGGCCTTGCTGAATGGTCAGGGAGTGCTGCTGGGGCATCTGCATGGACGAACAACCGAAGGCAATACGCCGTTCTGTGCAATAAAACAGCCCTCTCATGAAGAAGGCGTGGCGTTTCATCTTTACCCGGTCGGCAACTGGCGAATTCGAATTGTACCATTGGTAAACAGCAACAAAGAGCCTTCCGTGGCGGTCGATCTCGGGATTTCTGACGAGGAGCTGGCTTTTCAACTTCAGCCCGGAGAAACTTGGAATCTGCCGGAAATTCTGATCCACAATTTCTCCTCATTTGAGGAATCCATGAGCGATTTGCATCGTTATTTGCTGAAAGACCCGCAAATATCGCAGCGCAGGCTTCCGGTGGTTTTCAATACATGGTTTGACCGTTTTGACCGGTTGAATATGCCCCATTTGGATGAGAGCCTGGCCGCCGCCAAGGAAATCGGCTGCGAGACCTTTGTTGTTGATGCCGGCTGGTTCGGCGGGGAAATCCCCGGTTGGTTTGAATGCATCGGCAACTGGCACGAAAAAACAAAACTCGCTTTTCAGGGCAGAATGAAAGAGTTTTCCGACAAAGTCCGGGAAGCAGGATTGAACTTTGGCATCTGGATGGAACCGGAACGCATTCATCCGGACATTGCCGTCGTTCAAGAGCATCCCGAGTGGTTCGTATTCATTCCGGAAACCGGCTTTATGCGTTTCAAACTGGAAAATCCAGAAGCCGCTACCTACTTCGAAAACGAGATCGAACGGCTAATCAGTACATATGAGTTGGCCTACATGAAAACCGATATGAATGCAGAACTGGGCAGCGATGACTCCGGATCTGAACTGTACCACTATCAAAGCATTTTCTATTCAATCGTCGACCGAATCCGAAAACGACATCCCGATTTCATACTGGAAAATTGCGCCAGTGGAGCGCTTCGCACCGATTTGGAAAGCTTGCGCCATTTCGACGTCCTTTTCCCCAGCGACAACGTCAACCCTTGGACTCTGTTCGACACCATTCATGGCCTTTGGCGGCGTGCCTTACCAGGTCGCATTATGAGATGGATTACGATTTGTGAATGGAAAGAGGGTATTCCTTTCTTTGAAAACCAACGCCCGGCCATTGTAATACCGGGAGAAGCCACCTGGGAAGAATACGAATGCGCCGATCTTGAATCCGTACTGATTGCCAATTTTACCGGCGGTTTATACGGTTTTAGCGGGGATATCGCCAGCCTTGGGTCTGCCAGTCGCAAGCTGGTCGCCCGATATATCGCACGATTCAAACGCAAACGTGAATTCATGATGCAGGCTGCCGGACACTGGCTGCAAGACGATTCCCGTTTTAAGGTCATTGAACTTGAGCATAACAACGAGGCGATTCTGGAGGTTTTTTATCATCCGTCCGATGCCGTGTCCGAACGCATAATCCGCCCCGTCGGCCTCCATCCGGATGCTTTTTATAGCGTTGCACAAAAAACGATTACCGGTGCCAAACTGATGCAAGACGGATTGTCGGTTACCCTGGAGCAAAACATGCATTTGAAATGGCGTGCCATAATGATTCTGCTGGAACCGCAACACGACCTCCCAACAGAAACCCGCGAAACACCTCCTTGTTCAAAATAAATGTAAATACGGTGTGGTTCAAAACATGGTTACATTACTACATATTAGCCGTTTTTTTGTCAAAGAAATGCTCTAAGCAACTTATGTAAAACATTGGTTACGTAGATATTTGTAGTACATGCTTGCATTCCGAGTTCGTAATTCAGTTATCAGACTGCGTTCTGCCAGCGGATAGCCTCCCCCGTTCCTGAACACCTCCGTTTTTCGAGACAAAGCCGAACCGCAATACTGGATGCCGGCGAGAGCTGTTCAGCCCGCTCCCCCGAATGTAGCCGGAGCTTCCAGCTCCGGATCCGCTCCCGTTCCCGTTCCCAAAATATTTCTCCCCGCCGCATGCGGTCATTTCGGGACAGGCGCATCCGTCGGATACATACGTTTGTAGTTCAGCCTTCAGGCTGCGTGGCTCCAGCGGGCTTCAGCCCGCTCCCCGTTCCCGAACAAATCTCACTGGCGATCTGTCAGACGCCATATAATTGTTCCGGAAATTACGCCATATAAGAGGCCGGGGCAATGTATCGTTCCGGAACAATTAACTGTCATGAATATCTGATTTTGTTGTA